>JBCCMW010000081.1:0-12891 GCA_039026175.1 Pseudomonadota bacterium | reverse complement strand
GCAAGGCGGTCGAGGCCGCGCGCCCGCTGGTGGCCGATATCATGGCCCAGAGCTTCGGCGCCAAACTGCTGGCGATCGCGCCCTATCCCCCGCAGATCGTGTTCTGCAAGCCCGAGGTCGGCGGGCTGGAGGATCTCAAGGGTCTCAAGATCCGCGGCTCGGGCCGGATGACCACCAAGCTGCTCGACGCCCTGGGCGCCGAGGGTGTGAACGTCGGCTTCTCCGAGGTGCCAGGCGCCCTGCAGCGCGGCGTCGTGGACTGCGCGATCACCGGCTCGGGCTCGGGCTACAACGCCGGCTGGCACGAGGTGACGACCCATGTGATGCCCCTGCCGCTGGGCGGCTGGGATCCGGTCGTGACCGCGATGAACATGGAGCGGTGGGAGGCGCTGGACGCCGAGACCCAGGCGCTGATCGAGGGGCTGATCGTCGAGCAGTTCGAGACCGCGGCCTGGGACGAGGCGGCTGCGTCGCTGGCCATCGATCTGGCGTGCCTGACGGGCGAGGGCGACTGCCCGCTGGGCCCCTCCGCCTCGATGACCCTGGTGCCCGTGACGCCCGAGGACGAGGCGACGGCCCGTGCGATCCTGGTCGAGACCGTGCTGCCCGACTGGGCCGAGCGGGCGGGCGGCGATTGGAAGGACCGCTGGAACGCCAGCGTCGGTGCCGCGACCGGGGTGGCGATCCCCTGAGCCCGCGCTCACGGGGCCCGGTTCCGTGGCCGAGGCCGCGCCGCTGCGCCTGTTGACCGCGGTCCGCCGGGTCAATGGGGTCATCGGTCTGCTCTGCGGTCTGATGATCTTGGGCGCGGCCGCGATGATCCTGGTCGAGATCGTGGCCCGCCAGGTAGCCTTCGGGCTGCTCGGCGGCACCGACGAGATCTCGGGCTACGTGATGGCGGGTATCGCCTCGTGGGCCGCGGCCTATGCGTTGGTCGAGCGGGCGCACATCCGCATCGACCTGATGCATCGCCGCCTGCCGCCGCCGCTGCGCGCCGCGCTGGACATCGCCAGCCTGCTGGGTCTGTTGGCGGTGTCGCTGGCCATCGTCGTTTGGGGCTATGGCGAGGTCGCGCTGTCCTACCAGCGCAACGCGCTGGCCAACACGCCGCTGGAGACCCCGCTCTGGATACCGCAGAGCATCTGGCTGGCCGGCTGGGTGTGGTTTGGGTTGGCCGCGGCCGCGCTCAGCCTGCTGGCGCTCGCGGCGGCGGCGCGGGGCGACTGGCCCACGGTGGCGGCCGTGGCTGCGCCCGACAGCGACGAGGCCGCCGTCGCCTTGGACCGCGCGCGCGAGGACGCGCAGTGACCGCCCCGAACGCCCGCGCCTACGCCCGCGCCCACGCCCGCACCCTCGCCCGCGCCCCTGCACTCGTCCGCGCGCATGCCCGCGCCGCGCGGCGTGTCCCGACCGTTGCGAGGGCGCGCGCGCGATGATCACCCGGCTGACGGTCGCCCTGCTGGTGCTGTTGGCGCTGTCGGCGCCGGTGGGGCTGGTGCTCTATGCCCTGGCCTTCGGGGTAGACACGTTCTTCTCGCCGTTTCCGCTGGTGCGCGGGCTCGGCACCCAGATCTGGTCGGCCTCGAACTCCAGCCTGTTGATCGCGATCCCGTTCTTCGTGCTGCTGGGCGAGTTGCTGGTGCGCTCGGGCGTGGCGGCGCGAACCTATCGCGCGCTGGATGCCTGGCTGTCGTGGATGCCCGGCGGGCTGGTGCACGCCAACATCGCCACGGCGACGGCGTTTTCGGCCACCTCGGGCTCCTCGGTCGCGACGGCGGCGACGGTGGCCACGGTCGCCACGCCCCAGGGCGCGCGCCTGGGCTATGACCCGCGTCTGTTCGCGGGCGCCATCGCGGCTGGTGGGACGCTGGGCATCATGATCCCGCCGTCGATCAACCTGATCGTCTACGGGTTCCTGACCCAGACCTCGATCCCGCAACTGTTCCTGGCCGGCATGATCCCGGGTGTGATGCTGGCGCTGCTGTTCATGGCCGTCACCGCGGTGATCTGCGTGCTGCGGCCCTCGCTCGGCGGCCCGCCGCAGGTGGCGGACTGGCCGACGCGGCTGCGCGGGCTGCTGGATCTGATCCCGATCATCGTGCTGTTCCTGGTGATCGTGGGGTCGATCTACCTGGGCTGGGCCACCCCGACCGAGGCCGCAGCCGTGGGCGTGGCCATCGCCGCGGTCATCGCCCAGTCGACCGGCGGCCTGACCCGGCGCGCGGTCGCCGAGGCGCTGATCGGCACGGTCAAGGTCACGGGCATGATCGCGTTCATCATCGTGGCCGCCAGCTATCTGAACTACACCCTCGGCGCGGCGGGGCTGGGGCGCGAGCTGAAGGCGCTGCTCGAGGGGCTGGCGCTCGGCCCGCTGGAGACGATGCTCGCCATCGTGCTGCTCTACATCGTGCTCGGCTTTTTCATCGAGACGCTGTCGCTGATGGTCGCGACCATCCCCATCGTGGCGCCCGTGGTGATCGAGCTCGGCTACGACCCGGTGTGGTTCGGCATCATGCTGATCCTGCTGGTCGAGATGGCGCTGATCACCCCGCCCGTGGGGCTGAACCTGTTCGTGGTACAGGCCGCACGGCGCACGGCGGGCGCGCCCGGGGGCCTGGGCGATGTCATGGTGGGGGCGGCGCCCTATGCGCTGACCATGCTGGCGATGGCCGGGCTGTTGTTGGCGTTCGAGGATCTGGCGCTGTGGCTGCCGCGGCAGCTCTAGACCGCGCGAGGGGGGGGAGCATGCTGCGTTTCGAGACCGAGGGCCTGCCGCTGACGATGGCGCCAACGCGCTGTCTGGTCGCCGGCTGGACGGGGCGCGATGCCGCCAAGGTGCAGCACCATATCGAGGAGCTGGCCGAGATCGGGGTGCCGCCCCCTTCGACCACGCCGCTCTACTACCGTGCGGCCTGCTGCCAGCTGACCCAGGCGCCGGTGGTCGAGGCCGTATCGCCCGACACCGGGGGCGAGGCCGAGCCCGTGGTGCTGGACGCGGGCGAGGCGGGGCTGTGGATGACCCTCGGCTCGGACCACACCGACCGGGCGCTGGAGGCGCATTCCGTCGCCTACGCCAAGGCCATCGGCGCCAAGGTGCTGGCCGGTCAGGCCTGGCCGTTGGCGCCCTTGGCCGAGCGGCTGGACGACCTGCGCCTGACGGCCGAGATCAGCGCGGACGGCGCGGCCTGGACGCCCTATCAGGACGGCACGCTGGCGGCGATCCGGCCGCTGGCCTCGCTGGTCGACGGTGCGCCCGAGGCGGCTGCCGGGCGGCTGGGTGCGGGGTCGGTGATGTTCTGCGGCACGATCGCCGCCATCGGCGGGATCCGGCCTACGCTGTGGTTTCGCGCCGCCCTGTCCGATCCGGCGAGCGGGGCGACGATCCGCCTTGCGTATCGCACCCGGGTGCTGCCGCTGGTGGCCTGACGCCTCAGCTAGCGGGCGTGGGATAGAAGAACGCGATCAGCAGGCACCCGCCCTCGGTCCGGAAGGGCCCGTGGCGCACCCCGGCGGGGCGGCACGCATAGGTCGGCGCGTCAAAGCGCTGGCCGCCCTGGTCGGTGCGCCCGTCGGGGCCCCGGGTGCTGCCGACGATCAGATCGCCCTCGGCCACGTAGACCTCCTCGGACGTCTCGTGGGTGACCACCTCGTCGGTCGCCGTGCCGGGGGCGAGACGCTGCAGCACGGTGCGCGAGCCGGTGCCGGCGGCCAGGTCCAGGTCGTCCGAGAGCACCTTTTCGAGAAAACCGTCGGGCATGCCGGTGGGGCGGTACCAGCCGTCCTGGCTGACCGGATGGAATTCGCGGTGCGGCTTCATCGCTCCCTCCTCAGTAGATGTTCGAGCGCTCGTACTGCACCGGCCAGGGCGCCTTCTCGGCGACGCGGAGGGTAGCGGCGGCGCGGAGCGGCCAGACCGGGTCGGCCAACAGCGCGCGGCCCAGCACCACGAGATCGGCGTCGCCGTTGGCCAGGATCGCCTCGGCATGGCCCGGCTCGCTGATCAGCCCGACCGCACCGGTGGCGATCCGGGCGCCCTCGCGCACCCGTCTGGCCAGCGGGACCTGATAGCCGGGGTGGATGGGGATCTGCTGGCGGGGATCGTTGCCGCCGGAGGAGCAGTCGATCAGGTCCACATCGCCGGTCGCCTTGAGCGCCCGGGCGAGCGCCACACTGTCCGCCACGTCCCAGCCGCCCTCGACCCAGTCGGTGACCGAGAGGCGGAGAAAAAGCGGCAGCGCGGCCGGCCATGCGCTGCGCACCGCCGCCACGGCGTCCAGCGCAAAGCGCTGCCGCCCGCCGGGGTCGCCGCCCCACGCGTCGCTGCGGGTATTCGAGAGGGGCGAGAGGAACTGATGGGTCAGATAGCCGTGGGCGGCGTGGAGCTCGACGATCCGGAAGCCGGCTTCGCGCGCGCGGCGGGCCGCAGCGGCCAGTGCGTCGAGTTCGGCGCGGATGGCGCCACCGTCCAGCATCTGCGGCACGGGCCAGCCGGGCGCATAGGGCAGGGCCGAGGGCGCCACGGTCGACCAGCCGCCGTCGGGGCGTGCGAGGGGCTGCGAACCCTCCCACGGGCGCGCGACCGAGGCCTTGCGCCCGGCGTGGCCCAGTTGGATGGCAGGCACGGCGCCGGCGGTCTCGATCGCCTCGACGATGCGGGCCAGCCGATCGCGCTGGGCGTCGTTCCAGAGACCGAGGCAATGCGGCGTGATCCGGCCCGCCGGCGTGGTGTGGACCGCCTCGGTGCAGACGATCCCGGCCCCGCCGGCGGCGCGCGCGCCGAGGTGAATCAGGTGCCAGTCGGTCGATAGCCCCTCGCGACCCGAGTACTGGCACATGGGCGAGAGCATGATGCGGTTGCGTGCGGTGACCGATCGAAAGGTGATCGGCCGGAACAGGTGCGGGTCGCGCGCGCGGCGCAGGATCCGCCGCCCGTCCTCGCCGCTCTGCTGCGAACCGGCGGGCGGCCCGCCCGGCGTCTGGTCCATGTCGCGCGCCTCCCGTCGCCTGCAGCCTAGCAATGTCGTGCAGGGCGCGGCCAGCCGCGGCTCACGGGGCAGCGGCCGGCGGGGCGCAGCGCGCGGATGCACGGCGCGCTGGCTCGGGCCCCCGTGCAGCGGGCCGCCATCGGGCGCGGCCCCCGACTGCTGGCCCCCGACTGCTGGCCCCCGACTGCTGGTCCCCGACTGCTGGTCCCCGACTGCTGGCCCCGACTGCTGGCCCCCGACTGCTGGTCCCCGACTGCTGGTCCCCGACTGCTGGTCCCCGACTGCTGGCCCCCGGCCCACCCGCGACAGTTTGGCCCGACGCACGGTGAACGGTCTGCGAACGCGGCCGCGTCCGTCGCCCATTGCCACGCTACGCGAGCTGGGCGCGGAACAGGGCAACGTTGGCGATCAGGCCCGGCAGCAGCCACTGGAACAGGCGAACGACGGCCAGCACCTCGTCGACGTTGGCATCCGCCGCAGCGGCGGCACGCAGGTCCTGCGCCGACAGGCCCGGCGGGATCGGCAGGCGGGCGGCCTCGCTCACCGCACCATCGTGCAGCCGGGACAGGCAGGCCTTGTAGCCCGGGGTCCGTAGCGTCGGCGCCAGCCCGTCCCAGGCGCGGCGGAAGTAGGCCGGCCATCGGGCCAGCGCGCGGTAGTCGGTGTTCACGAACGGCAGGCCCAGCGTGGCGCGGATCTCGGCATAGAGTGCGGCAACGTCGGGCAGCGCGTGGTGCGGCTCGACCAGCGTCAGTGGCCGGTCCGGGGCCGGGCCGTGGGCGCCGGCTGTCGGGCCCGGGGCGGCGGCCGGCAGGTCGTGACCCTCCATCGCCAGGCGCGCGGCCGTGGCGATCAGCAGGTAGGGCTGGTTGCCGTGGCTGAATACCTCGATCAGGGCGCGGATCTCGTCGATCTCGCCGTCGGCGAAGCCTGCATCGCCGAGCGCGTCGGTCAGCGGCGGCGGGTGCATGGCAGCCGCCTCGGCCTCGGCCGCCGAGCGCAGACGGCGGCACGCATCGACGAAGGCGGCACTGCCGGCGGCGGGGCGCAGCGCTGCCCACAGCGTATCGTAAAACCGCGGGTAGTGGGCGAAGGCCATGGTCACGACGCCCATCCACGGCACCTGCAGCACGGTCTTGGTGTCGCGGTAGACAGCCAACCGGCGACCGTTCGCCGCCCGCTCGGGCAGCGGGTGGATCGCGGGGATCGGGTCGGGCCTGAGGCGCACCAGCGTCGGCATCGCGCGAGGCTATCGGCTCGGCGCCGAACCCGACAGAGGCCGCCCCTCGCGCAAGACGGTCGCCACCGCCGGCCGAAACGCCGCCCCCGCTCCTGTCACTGCCCCGCTCACTGGCCCCGCCAACGCCCCCTGGGGCGACATCGCGCGTCGCGCCCCAGCGCGCGGAGCGCCCGGATCCCCGGCGCCGCGGAGCGGCCTGGCCGCGATCACACCGCCAGCCGAGGGTCGAAGGGGTAGCGCGTCAGGTTCTCGACCCCGGTTTCGGTGATCACGACCTGGTCCTCCAGCTTGACGCCGCAGGGGCCGCCGACCTCGCCGACATAAACCTCGACGCACAGGCATTGGCCGGGCTCCAGCACGCCGTCATAGCCGACGTCGGCCCAATCCTCGGGATAGCGGATCGCCGGATACTCGTCGCAGAGCCCGACGCCGTGGTAGACGACGCCGTAGCGTTGGGCGCGAAACCGCTCGGGCAGTCGGTGCGCCTTTTCCATCAGCGCGCGAAACGTCACGCCCGGCGCCAGCAGCCGCTCGTTGTGCCGGATATGCTCCAGCGCCACGGCGAACAGATCGCGCTGGTAAGGTGTCGCCACCCCGTCGCCTACCAGCCAGGTGCGCGAGAGATCGGCGCAATAGCCGTAGGGCCCGATCAAGTCGGTGTCGAAGGCCAGCAACTCGCCCGCCTGCATCTCGCGCGGGCCGCATTCCTGGAACCAGGGGTTGGTGCGCGGGCCCGAGGACAGGATCCGTGTCTCGACCCACTCGCCGCCGCGGATGAAGTTGGCGCGCTGCATCTCGGCCCAGGCTTCGACCTCGGTCATGCCGGGGCGCACCACCGCCTCCATCGCGGCCATCGAGGCCTCGCAGGCGGCGATCGCGCAGCGCATCGCCTTCAGCTCTTCGCCCGACTTGATCTTGCGCGCATGCTCGGTGACGTCCTGACCCTCCAGCACGGTAAAACCCAACGCCTCCAGCGCGCGCACGCCGGCGATTTCGATCTTGTCGACGGCCAGGCGTCGCTCGCTGCCCACATGGGCGCGCATCAGCGCATCGACCTGGGCGGCAAAGCCTGCGGCGTGCTCGTCGGTGCGATCGCCGCTCTCGAAATAGAAGAAGCTGGCGCCATGGCGCAGCTCCGCAACCAGCGGCAGGTGTGCCGACAGATGTTCGGAGGAATGGAAGTCCCACAGCACCATGTGCCCGTCCGCCAGCACCAGACAGGCGCGGCAGGGGTTGTGCGCGATCCACAGCTGCATGTTCGTGGTGTCGGTCGCGTACCGGATGTTCAGCGGGTCGAACATCAGGATGCCGCCGATGCCGCGCGCGGTGATCTCGTTGACCAGCCGGGCGTGGCGATAGCGGCGCACCGCGTCGAGGTTCGGTGCCTGCAGTCCCAGCGCGGCCCATTCGGCAAAGGCCAGATCGGTGGGCCCGGTCTCGACCCGGTCGGCGTCGTTCGGCGTGCCGTCGGGCAGCAAGGCGGTGGCCGAGGCGCGCCGTCGTGTGGGGTCGATCTTGCGCCCGCTGCCTACCACGAAGGTGTCGTGCAAGGTGGCCATGCTGTCCTCCGAGGCGGGTTGCCCATCGGTGCGTCCGCGCCAGCGTCGGGTGCTGGCCGGTCGGCGGTCGCGCCCGAATTCACCGCGGCAGCGCCGAAAAGCGACACGCCGCGCGCTGCGGTATGGGCGCGCCATCCGGGCGAAGCCGGGCGGGGTATCGCGATGCCTCGGGCCCCTCGTGGGCGCGCGGTACCGGGTGGCCCGTCCGGCCGTCTCAGGGCGTCGAGAGCGCGTCGGCGATGGGCTCGCTCAGCGCCGTGAGCGCGCGGCCGTGGGCGTCGACGATGCCGGGGACGCCGGGCTCGACCGGCACCTCGAAGCGAAAGCTATCGGACGCATCGGGGCCGCCCGTGCGCCGGTCGATCCGCCATTGACCGGTCAGCGTGAGGCTCCCGCCCGGCCGGGCGATCAGCCGGTCCACGTCGACATCGATCAGCGTATCGGGGCTGGTGCCTGCGGGCCAGGGCTCGACCACCACGTCGCGGCCCAGCCGGGCGGCCAGCGCGCGGGCCAGCACCCGGGTAAAGGCGCGGCCCGGCTCCTCGGCCCAGCGGTCGTTGTCGTTCAACGTCACCGCGCCGCCCGCGCCGAGCTCGGCAATCGACTGGCGCCGGGCATAGAGCGGCAAATCCAGCTCGCGCAGACCAATAAGCCGCCCGCCTGCGCCCGCGCCCGCGCCCGAGCCTGCGCCCGCGCCCGAGCCTGCGCCCGCGCCCGAGCCTGCGCCCGCATCTGCCCGCGCCGCCGGCAGCGCCGGGTCCAGCAAGTAGTAGGTCGGGCCCACGGCTGCCGCGCAGCCGGCGAGGGCCGCCAAGGCCGCGGCGGCGAGCGTCCGGGTGATGCGGTGGATCATTTTCCGAGGATCAGGGCGTTTGGCTGTTGCTGGACGAGATCGGCAAGGTCGGTGACGGCGCGCGCGGCATCGCGGATGTCGCGGAGCGCCGCCATCGCTTCGTAGTTTACCTCGGACCCGGTCTCCAACTCTTGCAGCAGCCGGTCGGCGCGGCTCGCGACCGAGGTCATGCGCGCGATCAGCGCCGGCAGCCCCGCGAGCGCCCGGGACAGCTCGCCCGTCGCAGCGCCCACGCCGGCCAGTGCCCCGGTGGCGGCCTGGCCCAGGTTCTCGGCCCGGAACTGCGCCATCAAGAGACCCGCTTCCTGTAGCACGGTGGCCGTGGCCGCCGGCAACCGGTCGGCCCCCGGGGCGGACAGCACGGCGCGAATGGCGGCGAGCGTGCGCTCGCTCTCGGCCGCCAGGGCGCGCAGCGCGGGGTCGGCTACCAGCGCGCGCGAGGCTTTTAGCGTAGCGGCAAGCTCGCCGGCGGCGTCGGCGTCCACCAGCGTCTGTACGAGGCTGCGCGCGGCGGCCAGCGTGGCGGCCAGCTCCTGCGGCGCGGCCTTGGTCGAAGGCTGCTCCAAAAGGGCGCGCAGCGCCGCCAGCGTGGCGCCCGCCTCGCCGATCGTGGCGCGCGTCGCCGGTTCCTGCAGCAGCGCCCGGGCGGCGGCCAGCGCGGCTGTGGCCTCGCCCGGCAGCGCCTGGGTACCGGGGTCGCCCAGGATCGACGCCAGGTTGGCGAGGACAGGGTCGGCGCCGGCGCGCAGACGTGTCAGCGTGGTGCGCGCCTCGGCGAGCAGCGGCTGCGCCTCGGCCAGGGCAGCGGTCAGCGCGGGATCCTCGATGCGGCCGCGCAGGGTGGCGAGCGTCGCCTGCACCTCGCGCGGCAGTGCTGCCAGCGCCGGATCGTCCAGCCGTGCGGTCAGGGTGTCGAGCACCGCGGCGATCTTGCCCGGCGTCTCGAGCACGGCGGGGTTCTGCAAGAGCGCCGTGGCCGCATCCAACGTGGCCGTGGCGCGGGCGGGCAGCGCCAGCGTCGCCGGGTCTTCGGCCAGCGTGCGCAGCGCCGCGACGGTGGCGGCGATGTCGCCGGCCGTGCCCGCCTCCTCAAGCGTGGCCAGCAGGGCGTTGACGCTGTCCAGCAGCGCCGCGACCTGGGCCGGCGCGCCGGCGACGGCGGGGTCGGCGGCCAGGGTGTTGAGCTGGCCCACCAGCCGGTCGACCCCCGCCAGCGTGCGCGCGATGGCCGGGTCCTGCATGGTGGCGGTGGCCTGGGCAATCAGCGCCTGAGTCTCGGCCGGCAGGGCGCGCGTCGCGGGGTCACTCGCGAGCTGATTGATGTTCTCGAGCAGCGTTACCGTGTTGTTCAGCAGCGCTTCGATGGGCAGCGCATCGAGCCTGTCCAGGATGCCCGAGACCGAGCCCGAGATCGCCTCGAGATCCGCCTCGACCGACGGCATCTGCGGTACCGCGCCCGAGACATCCAGCACCGCGTCGTCCTGCGCGCCGGGGGGCAGCTCGACAAGCTCGACATAGAGCGCGCCGGTCAGCAGGTTGCCGAGAGCGAGGCGCGCGCGCATGCCCTGCTGCACCGCGGCCTCCAGGAACGTGACCACGGCCGCGGCGGCGCGCTCGGGCGGCGCATCGGGCGCGACGGACAGGCCCAGCCGCGTGGGCGACAGCGCCAGCGTGACGCGGGTGCTGAAGCGGCCGCTCGCCATGCTCTGGATGTTGACGGCAGTGACCCGGCCGACGGTGATGCCGCCCAGCTCGACCGGGGCGCCGGCGCGCAGGCCGCGGACGGACACGTCGAAGGCGGTCTCGACCGGCACCTCGCCCGCGATGGGCCCCAACGTGGCATCCTCCTGCGCCGCCTGGGGCGTCGGATGCAGGGTAAAGACATGGCCGCTGGGCACCGTGTCCGCCGCACCGCCGAAGGTGTCGAACGACGCGCCGCCGCGGATCAGCGAGCTCAAGCTCTCGATGTTGAGCCGCGCGCCTTCCAGCCCGAGGTCCACGCTGACGCCCGAGACGTTCCAGAACCGCGTCGCCTCGGTGATGCGTTCGTCGTGCGGCGCGGCGATGAAGGCATCGAACTCGACGGCGCTGCCGTCGGGCGTCAGCCGCTTGGCCTCGACCCGGCCCACCTCGACGCGCTTGAACAGGATCGGGGCGCCGACGCTGAGCGAGCCGCCGTCGGGCGCCCGCAGCACGATGCGCTTGCCGGGCGTGCCGTCGGGGGTGGGCGGCGGCCCGGTCTCGGCCACAAAGAACCGCTGGGCGGGCCCGGCCACGCTGTCCCAACTGCCCTGGATGTAGCTGCCCGACAGCACCGTCTCGAGGCCCGAGATACCCTCGGCCGAGACCTGGGGCGAGACCACCCAGAACTTGGCCTCGCTGTCGATGAAGGGCTCGACGGTCGGGTCCAACTGCACCTCGACCAGCACGTCCGACAGATCCTCGGCAAAGCGCACGCGCTTGACCTCGCCCACGACCACGTCGCGGAAGCGCAGCGTGGTCTGCCCCGCGACAATGCCCGAGGCGGTGTCGAAGGCGATGGTGATCTTGGGCCCGCGCGACGACATGGTCTGTACCAGCAGGGCCATCGCCGCCAGCACGGTCAGCAGCGGGATCAGCCACACGATCGAGGGCAGCCGGCGGCGCGGCGGCTCGACCGTCGGCGCCACGGCGGCGGGGGGCGGGGTCGGGTCGGTCATGCTGCGTGCCCCAGTCTATCCCACAACAGGCGCGGGTCGAACCGGCGCGCGGCAAGCATGGTGAACGCGACCGAGGCCGCGAAGCAGCCGGCCGCGGGGCCCGGCGCGAGCGAGGCGAGAAAGCCGAGTTGCACCAGCGCGGCCAACACCGCGACGACGAAAATGTCGATCATCGACCAGCGGCCGATGAACTCCACGACCTCGTACAGCCGGACGAGCTGGCTGGGGCCGAGGCGCAGGCCCTGCGGCAGCTCGTACCGCACCGCCAGGGCCAGGAACGCGATCGCGCCGAATTTGGCGATGGGGATCGCGATCGAGGCGATGAAGACGATGGCCGCCACGCCCCAGCTGCCGGTCTCGGCCAGCTCGATGGCGCCGCCCAGAATGGTGGCCTCCTGCTCCTGGAACAGCGTGGTGGTGCGCAGCATCGGCCAGGCATTCGCGGGGATGTAGAACATCGCACCTGCTGCCAGCCAGGCCCATACCGGCTGCAGCCCGTGCGCCGGGCGCGAGGCGAGCGGGGCGCCGCAGCGCGGACAGCGGGCCAGCTCGGGCGCGCAGGCCGCGGTGCAGGTCGTGCAGCCGACCAGAGCATGGCTGCGGGCCGTCGGCGCCTGCTGGCCGGCGTGGCTGGACGCGACACTCATCCGCGGGCCGCTCCCAGGGCTGCTTCCTGGGCTTCGGCCGCACGCGCGGCGGCAGGGTCGGGTGCGGGCGCCTCGTCGTGCAGCGCGTCCAACAGGCTCCGCGGACACAGCACCGCGTCCTCGGCCAGCGCGACCAGGCCCAGCACGGCAAAGGCCCAGAAGGCGGGTCCCAGCGACACGGTGGCCAGGCCGGTAAGCTTGACCATCGCCACGGCGACGCCGATCACGAAGATCTCGGCCATCGACCAGGGGCGCAGTGTCAGGAACAGTCGGATCGCCGAGGCCGCGCGGTGCGGCGCAGGCCGGCCCAGGCGCAGCGGCACCAGCGCATAGGCCAGGGCGGCGGCGCGCAGCACGGGCAGGGCAGCGATCAGCGCGCCGCAGGCGATCCCCAGAAACCACACGTTGCCCTCGCTGATCGCAAAGGCCGCCTGCAGGACGCTCGCCTCGCTGACCGCGCCGCCGCCCGACAGCGAGATGAACGAGGCACCGAGGCCGACCGCCATCAGCGGCGGCACGGTGAAGGCGAGGGCGAGCAGCGCGTCGATCATCCCGGGCCGGGCGGTGCGCATCAGCGTGCCGCAGCGCGGGCAGCGTATCCGTTCGCCCCGGGCGGGCCGTCGGTCTTGGATCAGCGCGTCGCAGGTGGGGCAGACGGCGATGCCGGGCACGGTGCCGTCGGCCGCGACCCTGGGCAGCGCTGCCATCGGCGCACCGGCGGCGCCCGGCCCGGCAGGCGGTGTCGGCACAGCGGCGGCGGGCGCAACCTGGGTCATCCCCCGATGTTAGGCCGCGATATCGCGCTGCGGCAAACCCCGCGTAGCGCCGCCGTACCGGCCGGTGCGCGGCCATACCGGTCGGTGCGCGGCCGTTCCGGCTGGTGTGCGGCCGTTCCGGCTGGTGCGCGG
>JBCCMW010000080.1:0-12918 GCA_039026175.1 Pseudomonadota bacterium | reverse complement strand
CCGGCGCGTGGGACAAGCTGCGCACCGACCCGGTGCTGCGGATGATGGTCACCTCGGTGGCGTTCTACGGCATGGCGACCTTCGAGGGGCCGCTGATGTCGATCCGAGCGATCAACTCGCTTAGCCACTACACCGACTGGACCATCGGGCACGTGCACTCGGGCGCGCTGGGCTGGAACGGCATGATCACTTTCGGCGCGCTGTACTACCTGGTGCCCAAGCTCTGGGGCGCGCGGCAGCTGTACTCGCTGTCGCTGGTGTCCTGGCACTTCTGGCTGGCGACCATCGGCATCGTGTTCTACGCGGCGGCGATGTGGGTGAGCGGGATCACCCAGGGCCTGATGTGGCGCGAGGTCGACGACCAGGGCTTCTTGGTGAACCACTTCGTCGACACGGTCGAGGTGCTGCTGCCCTACTACGTGATCCGCGGTCTGGGCGGGGTGCTGTACCTCGCCGGTGCGCTGATCATGGTCTACAACTTGGTCCAGACCGCCCGCGGCCGGGTTGCCGTGCCGCGTGCTGCGGCCGTCCCGGCGGAGTGAGCGCGATGATCAGCGCGCTCGCCCCGTTCGGCTCGCCCCGTGCCCTGCGTGGCGCGGGGCCGGGCGAAAGTCAGGCGCTCTGTGCCGTGTTCTGCCGTCGCTGGTTGGACCAGCGCGAGCAGGGTGCCGCGGATCCGCGGATCATGCTGTCGGCGCTGCTCCGCGAGCCGATCATGGCCGCGAGCCGCGGCGCGGAGGCCCCGGTTGCCCCACCGGCCGCATCCCCCGCCCTGCCCGGATCTGCCCCTGGCCGCCACGCGGTGGCCAGCCTCCCCGCCAGCCCTGCCGCATGCGTCGCTACGGAGGCCTGAAATGACCGCCAACGCCACAGATCAGGCTACGCCGAAAAAGCGCCGCCGTCCGTCCTGGCTGTTCCGCAATCACCCGACGGTCGAGCGCAACGCCACGCTGCTGATGGTGCTGTCCTTCGTCACCGTCACCATCGGCGGCATCGTCGAGATCGTGCCGCTGTTCTATCTGGAAAACACCATCGAGAAGGTGGAGGGCGTGCGCCCCTACAGCCCGCTCGAGCTGGCAGGGCGCGACATCTACCTGCGCGAGGGTTGCTACGTCTGCCACAGCCAGATGATCCGCCCGATGCGCGACGAGGTGGAGCGTTACGGTCACTACTCGCTGGCGGCCGAGAGCATGTACGACCACCCGTTCCAGTGGGGTTCTAAACGCACCGGGCCGGACCTGGCGCGGGTCGGCGGGCGTTACTCGGACGCCTGGCATGTCGACCACATGAACGACCCCCGTTCGGTCGTGCCGCGGTCGATTATGCCGGCCTATCCGTGGCTTGAGCAGACGCCGCTGGATCTGGAGGCGCTGTCGCGGCGGCTCTACACCGAGAGCCTGGTCGGCACGCCCTACACCGAGCAGATGATCGCCGAGGCGGCCTATGACGCCCGGGCCCAGGCGACGGCCGACGCCGACCACGGCACGCTGATGGAGCGCTACCCCAGCGCCCAGGCGCGCAACTTCGACGGTCGCTCCGAGATCACCGAGCTCGATGCCCTGATCGCCTATCTACAGGTCCTGGGCACCATGGTCGACTTCTCGACCTTCGAGCGCGACGAGAGCCGGTAAAGGAGAAGCGCCGTGGACCTGTACGAGAAACTCCGCCACTTCGCCGACAGCTGGTTCCTGCTCGCGATGATGACCTTCTTCGTGGGCGTGTGCCTCTACACGCTGCGTCCGGGCTCGCGGGCCCTGCACGCCGAGATCGCTTCGATCCCCTTCCGCAACGACGGCGAGACCGTCGAAGCGGAGGGCGACGTCGACGGACAATCCAGCCCACAAGCCACGACCGTCGAGGAGAGGAGCCAGAGCGATGGCACAGCCTGACGACCAAGCCAAACACGACGGCCCCGAAATCGACGAGGCGACCGGCACCCAGACCACCGGCCACGTGTGGGACGGGATCCGCGAGTTGAACACGCCGATGCCGCTGTGGTGGCTCTACACCTTCTACGCCACCGTCGTCTTTGCGCTGGTCTGGGTGGTGCTGTACCCGGCGGTGCCAATGGTGCGCACGGCGACCTCGGGCATCCTGGGCTATGCCTCACGCGCCGAGGTGGAGAAGGCCGTCGCCTTGCACCAGGAGCGCAATGCCGAGCGCAACAGCGCGCTGGCCGCGGCCGACTATGACGTGATCAAGGGCAACCCCGACCTGCACCGCTATGCCCTGGCGGCCGGGGCTGCGGTGTTCAAGCAGAACTGCAGCACCTGCCACGGCGCCGGTGCGGCGGGCGCGCGCGGCTATCCCAACCTGCTGGACGACGACTGGTTGTGGGGCGGCAGTATCGAGGCCATCGCCGACACGGTGGCCTATGGCGTGAACGCCGACCATCCGGATTCGCGCTATACCGAGATGCCGGCCTTCGGCGACCAGAAGATGCTGAGCAAGGACGAGATCGCTGCGGTCGCCGAAGAAGTGCTCGCCCTGGCCGGGCTGGAGCACGACGCCGCGCTGGCCGCCGCCGGCGCCGAGACCTTTGCGGTGAATTGCTCCTCGTGCCACGGCGAAGAAGGGCAGGGCATGCCCGAGCTGGGCGCCCCGGCGCTGAACGATGCGATCTGGCTCTATGGCGGCGACCGCGAGACCGTGCTGGCCACCATCACCCACGGCCGCGCCGGCATGATGCCGGCCTGGTCGACCATGCTGGACGAGGCCGAGATCAAGGCGGTCTCCCTCTATGTCCATGCTCTCGGCGGCGGCGAGTGACCTCGGCGCCCCACCCTGTCGATCCTCCCTGTACACCTCCGCCCGGGCTCCGGCCCGGGCGTTTTTTTGCGTCCGCGCCGGCGTTGATCCGGATCAAGGCAGCGTGCGGCGCTGCGGCGTAGCAGGGGACGATCGCTGTCTAGCCCAGAGAATCCGCCCGATGGCTGTGACCGAACCGAGCGACGACAACGCCCCGCTGTACGCCGCGCGCACGCCGATCTTTCCGAAGGACGTGAAGGGCTGGTTCCGGCGCTTCAAGTGGCAGGTCATGGCGATCACGCTGGGCATCTACTACGTCACCCCGTGGTTGCGCTGGGACCGCGGTCCGCACATGCCGGACCAGGCTGTGCTGGTCGATCTGGCCAGCCGGCGGTTCTTCTTCTTCTGGATCGAGATCTGGCCGACCGAGTTCTATTATGTCGCCGGCATGCTGATCATGGCGGGGCTGGGGCTGTTCCTGTTCACCTCGATCCTGGGCCGCGCCTGGTGCGGCTATGCCTGCCCGCAGACCGTGTGGACCGATCTGTTCCTGGCGGTCGAGCGCTGGATCGATGGCGACCGAAACGCGCAGATCAGGCTGTGGAACCGCCGCTGGGATGCGCACAAGTGGCGCGTGCGGCTGACGAAATACGCCATCTGGCTGCTGATCGCCGTCGCGACGGGTGGGGCCTGGGTGTTCTACTTCACCGACGCGCCCCGGCTGGCGGTGGGGCTGGTGACCGGCGATGCGCCGTTCGCGGCCTATGCCTGCATCGCGCTCCTGACCGCGACGACCTTCACGTTCGGCGGCTTCATGCGCGAGCAGATCTGCCTCTACGCCTGTCCATGGCCGCGCATCCAGGCGGCGATGATGGACGAGCGCACCCTGACGGTGACCTACCGCGACTGGCGCGGCGAGCCACGCGGCAAGGCGCGCAAGACCGCCCGCGCGGCGGGTCACACGACAGCTCAAACGGCGGGTCATGCGGCGGGACCTGCGCCCAAGCGCGGCGACTGCGTCGACTGCAACGCCTGCGTCGCCGTCTGCCCGGCCGGCGTCGACATTCGCGAGGGGATGAGCCTTGGCTGCATTACCTGCGGGCTCTGCATCGATGCGTGCGACGACATCATGGGACGGCTCGGCCGCCCGCGCGGGCTGATCGATTATGTCTCGCTCGAAGGCGGCGAGGCCGAGCAGAGAGGCGCTGCGCCCAAGGGCATGCTCGCCTCGATCCTGCGCCCGCGCACCATCGTCTACTTTACGCTGTGGGGCAGCATCGGGCTGGCGATGCTGGTGGTGCTGGCGCTGCGCGACAAGGTCGACCTGCGCGTCGCCCACGACCGCAACCCGACCTTTGTGACCCTGTCCGACGGCTCGGTGCGCAACGGCTACGAGGTCACGGTGGCCAACCGCCTGCCGCGCGAGCAGCTGTTCGCGCTGACGGTGGAAGCGGAGGTGCCGCTGGAGGCGCGCCTGGCCGTGGGCGAGGGCATGGAGTTTGCCGTCGCGCCCGACCGCACCGGTACCGTGCGCCTGTTCCTGACCGCCCAGCCCGTCCAGCGCGCCGGCGGCCCGGTCGAGGTGACGCTGACCGTGGAAAACCTGACAACCAACGAGCGTGAGAGCCGCGAGACCATCTTCGTCGGCCTGGAGGAGATCGGCCCATGACCAACCCCTTCGGTTCCCGCGACGGCGCCGAGCCGGCAACGGGCGAGCGTCCGCTGCGCGGCCGCACTGTGCTGATCATCACCCTGACGGCCTTTGCGGTGATCGTCACCGCGAACATGGCGCTGGTGGTGGCCGCGACCGGCAGCTTCCCGGGCACGGTGGTCAAGAACAGCTACATCGCCAGCCAGTACTTCGATGACCGCCACGCCGACCTGGCCGCCCACGGCTGGACGCTAGAGGCCGGCTACGCCGACGGATACCTCAGCCTCTCGGTCAGCGACGCCGATGGCGACCCGGTCGACGGGCTCGCCGTGGCCGCCACCCTGGGCCGTCCCGCGCTGGCCGCGACCGACCGCACGGTGGCCATGCTGCCCGACCGCTACGGCTATGCCGCCCGCACGGATCTCGCGCCCGGCCGTTGGCAGGCGGTGATCGAGATCGTGCCCGAGGAGGGCGCGCCCGTCACCCTGCGCCAGGCGTTCACCGTAAAGGAATAGGGCGATGCTCGATACGCGCGCTGGCTGCTGCGCCGACGGGGCGGTCGCCCTGGCCGAGGCCGTCGATGCCCCGCCAGGCGAGCCCGCCGTCCGGCTGTCGCTGCTGGTCGAGGGGCTGCGCTGCGGCGGTTGCCTGGCCACGGTCGAGCGGGCGGCGGCTTCGGTGCCCGGGGTCCTGCGCGCCCGCGCCAACCTGACCGAGCGGCGCCTCGCCGTCGAGGTTGCCAAGGACGGACCCGACGCCGAGGCGGTGATCGCCGCGCTCGCCGTAGCGGGCTACGCAGCCCGGCCGCTGGACCGAGCGGCGCTCGAGGCGTTGGACCGCGATGCCGAGGGACGGGGCATGCTGCTCCGCGTCGGCGTGGCGGGTTTCGCGGCGATGAACGTCATGCTGCTCTCGGTCGCCATCTGGGCGGGGGCCGAGGGCGCCATGGGCCGGCTCTTGCTGCTGGTCTCGATGGTCGTGTCGGTGCCCGCCGTGCTGTGGTGCGGGATGCCGTTCTTCCAGAGCGCGTGGCGCGCGCTGTCGGCCCGGCGGCTGACGATGGACGTGCCGATCTCGCTCGCCATCCTGCTGGCCCTCGGCGTCAGCGTGCACGCCACCCTGACCGGCCTTGGCGAGGGGTGGTTCGAGGCCGCGACCGCGCTGGTCTTCTTCCTGCTGGCGGGGCGGTACCTGGAGCACCGGGCCAAGCGCGCCGCCCGCTCGGCCGCCGTCGAGTTGGCGGAGCTCCGCGTCGCCACCGCCACGCGCCTGGTCGAGGACGGCCGCGAGGAGACGGTGGACGTCGACGCGCTGGTCCCCGGCGACCGGGTCCTGGTGCGCCCGGGCGAGCGGTTGCCGGCCGATGGCACGGTGGTCGATGGCAGCTCGGACGTCGATCGCGCGCTGGTGACCGGCGAGGCGGTGCCCGAGACCGTGCGCGCCGGCGACGATCTGCTGGCCGGGATGACCAATCTGACCGCGCCCCTGACCGTGCGGCTGACGGCGGCGGGCGAGGACACGTACCTCGCGGCCCTTGCGCGGCTGGTCGCGGCGGCCGAGGGCGGGGATGGCCGCACCCGGCGCCTGGCCGACCGGGCCGCCGCGGTCTATGCGCCCGGCGTGCACGTGATCGCGGCGCTGGCGACGCTGGCCTGGCTGGGCGCGGGTGCGGGCTGGCACACCGCGATCCTGGTCGGCTGTGCGACGCTGATCATCACCTGCCCCTGCGCGCTCGGCCTCGCCATCCCGGCGGTGCAGACGGTGGCGGGCGGGCGGCTGTTCCGCGCGGGCGTCTATCTCAAGGACGGCGGCGCGCTGGAGAGCCTGGCCGAGGCGACGGTGATCTGCTTCGATAAGACCGGCACGCTGACCGAGGGCCGCCCTGCGCTGGTCGACGCACCCGCAGCCGAGGACCCCGCCTGGGGCCCGGCCATGGCGCTGGCGGCCGCGTCCTCGCACCCGCTGGCCAAGGCGCTGGTCGCCGCGGGGGCCGAGCGCGGCCTTGCCGTCCCCCCGCCTGCCGAGGCGTCCGAGGAAGTCGGCGCGGGCGTCGAGGGTACGGTGGACGGGCGCGCCTGCCGTTTGGGCCGCCCCGGCTGGGCCGGGCCCGATGCGATCGGCGAGGGCGCCGAGACGACGGTGTGGCTGTCGGTCGACGGCGAGCCGCGCGGCGCGTTCCGCTTCCGCGACCGGCTGCGTGCCGACGCGGCCGACGTGATCGCGGCGCTGGCTGCTGCCGGCTGTCGCCCCGTCCTGCTGTCCGGCGACGGGCCCGTGCCGGTGCGCCGGGTGGCCGAGGCCTGTGGCATCGCCGAGGCCCACGCCGCCATGACGCCCGAGGCCAAGCGCGCCTTTGTCGAGCGTCTGCGCGCGGCGGGCGAGACGGTGGCGATGGTCGGCGACGGCTACAACGACGCCCCCGCGCTGGCCGCGGCCGACGTCGCGCTGGCCCCCGCCACGGCCGTGGGGATCAGCGAGGGGCAGGCCGGCATCGTCTATGCCGGTGCCGCCCTCGGCCCCGTCGCCCGGGCGCGCGCCATCGCCGTGTCGGCCCGCCGGCGGATGGTCGAGAACCTCTGGGCCTCGGGCGCCTACAACGTGATCGCCGTGCCCGTGGCGGTGGCGGGGTTCGCGACGCCGATCATCGCGGCGCTGGCGATGTCCTCGTCCTCGCTGGTGGTCACGGTCAACGCGCTGCGCCTGGGCGCGGCCGGCAAGGGAGACGCGCCATGACGGTGCTCGGCCTGCTTATCCCGGTGTCGCTCGGTCTCGGCCTGGTGGGTGCCGCCGCCTTCATCTGGTCGGTCCGTGCCGAGCAGTACGACGATCTGGAGGGGGCGGCCGCGCGCATCCTGGACGAGGACGACCTGCCGCCCGATGCCCGCGAGCCGCGCGGCGAGGAGCCCGGCTGAACCCCCGCCCGCCCGCTCAGACGACGCGGGACAGGAAAGCCTGACGGTCGCGCTCGTCCTGGATTTCCTGTGCCAGAGTCTGGGTCAGCTCGGCCTCCGAACGCACCTGGCGGGCCGTGCGTTTGACCAGCACCGCGGCGATCGGGCCCAGATAGGGGCTCAGCGCCTTGGTGAGTTCGGTCATGTATTCCTTGCGGATGCCTGCGCCCGAGCCCTGACGGAGTTGTTCGCGCAGCTCGGCGCGAAAGCGCGCGGCATCTTCGCGGTCGCCCACATGCTCGGCCAACAGGTCGATCATCCGCTCGATGTCGTTCGTGGAGGCGGCGGCCTTGCGCACCCAGATCTTGCCGATGGGGCCGAACTGCTGGATGAGCTGCCCCTCGATCTTGCCGAACACCGACGCGGGGATCTCGTCCAGCAGCGTCTGCGACAGGCCCCGCGGCGCCCGGTCGCCGTCCTGCGACCCGACGGTGCCGGGCGCCATGCTGGTCTCGGCGCCCATCGGCGGGCGAGCCTGGGGCGGCGCGATCACCGTCGCGGCGCTTGCCAGCGTGTCGGCCGTGGCATCGGGCGAGGCGGCGGCGAACGCAGCCTCCAGCGCCTCGGAAAACGCCATCGCGTTGGCGAAGCGGTCGTTCGCCTCCGGCGCCAGCGCCCGCTCGAGCAGCGCGTCCAGCGCGGGCGGCATGGTCGGCTCCAGCTCGGTCAGCCGGCGCCACTCGCCCGCCACGACGCTGCGGCAGAGCGCGGCCATCGAGGCGCCGTCGAACGGCTTCCGACCCGAAATCAGCTCGTAGAGTATCACGCCGGCGGCGAAGACGTCGCCGCGCTCGTCCATCGGCTGGCCCAGGAACTGTTCCGGCGCCATGTACGACGGCGTGCCGATCATCCCGCCGTAGGTGGCGCCCAGCGATTCGACCCGGGCGACGCCGAAATCGGCGACCTTCACACGGCCGTCGGGGAGCAGCATCACGTTGGCGGGCTTCACGTCGCGGTGCACGATCCCCTCGGCGTGCACAGCCGACAGCCCCGCCAGCATCTGGCGCATGATCGAGCCGATTTCGGGGAACGACGGCAGCCCGCGCGCCATCCGGTCGCCCAGCGTTTCGGCGTCCAGATACTCCATCACCAGATAGGGCCGGCACTCCTGTTCCAGATAGTCGAACACGGTCACCAGATTGGGATGCATACAGCGCCCGGCCGCCTTGGCCTCGCGGGCGAAACGCTCCAGCCAACCGGCGCGCTCGGCCTCGCCCATCAGGTGGCCATGGATGGTCTTGATCGCCACGACGCGGTCGATGTCGGGGTCGTGGCCGCGATAGACCACGCCCATCGCGCCCTCGCCCACGGTCGACAGGATCTGGTACTTGCCGATCGCGGTCGGTGCCTGTTCGGCCATCGGTCTCTCCCCGCCGGCCGTGCCCGCCGGCTTGTCTTGGTGGCCCGCGCTGTGCCGGGCCCGGCTCTGCCGTGGGCAAGGGCGCGGGGCGCCTGCCGGTGTTCGGGATAACGGTCGGCGGCGTCGCGTACGGCGCTGCCGCGGCGCCGGTTGTCGGCGAGGCGGTCAGCCGTCGTCCAGGATGCGCATCGCACTGTCGAGACTGCGGCGCATGCGGTTGAACGAGGTCGACAGCGAGCTGATCTCGTCGCGGCCGGGCTTCACGTATTCGGGCAGTGAGAAGTCGCCCAGCGACACCTGTTCGGCGATCTGGGACATCGCCACGACGGGGCGGATGACGATCCGGCTGAGCAGCAGGTTGGTGATCAGCAGCACCAGCAGGAACGCACTGCCGAGCGCTGCGATCAGCACCAGCACCTGCTCCTTGGCGCGCTCGGCCGCCAGCGTCATGGGCGCCGAGATGATCATCGCGCCGATGGTCTCGTTCAACTGCCAGCCAAAGCCGTTCTCCGGCCCGTAGAGGTCGATCATCGCTGCCGGCGCCGCCTCGGGCGTCGAGTGACAGACGAGACAGCCCTCGTTGCGGATCGTGAAGGGGAAGGCGACGGTGTAGAAGCTGCCGGCGTCGGTGGTGCGCACCGTGGTCACCCGGTCCAGAGCCGGGTCGGCGCGCAGCGTTTCGATCAGCTCGGCCTCCCAAGGCTCGGCCAGATCGTCCGGGTTGGTCGGGTTCAGCGCCGCTTCCTTGTAGTCGTATTGGGGGTTTGTCTCCTGAAAGCGGGCGAACACCGCCTGTGCGGCGAAGGACGGAACGGTGTGGGGCAGGAACAAAATGTCGCTGTTCTGCTGCATCATCGGCTGCACGCCGGTGACCGTGTAATGCCGCACGGCCAGGGCCTTGGAGCGGATCAGCGCGATCTCCTGCTCGATTTCCTCGAGCGCGCTATCCTGCGCGACCTTGTAGGTCAGGAACGTCGCCACGCCCATGCCCACCAGGCAGGCGAGCACCAGAACGATGTTGAATTTCAAGCGAAGACCCACGCCCGACTTCCTCCTTTTGCATCGAGGCGGCTCCAGCGCCCTACAACCGCCATACAACGGCAGTTCTCCATGCTTGTGTGGCATAGAGATGGCCGATCGGTTCATCGGGGGGCACTCAGTGATGATGGCGCGGACCGTGATGGGTCGCGGTGACACGGTCGGGACAGAGCAAGGGGGTGACGCATGGACGAGCGGTGTGCGGAATGGGCGGGCACCAGCCAGTCGAACGTAAAGCGGGCGCAGCGCGGCGGGCTGCGCCGAGCGGGGGCCGCGCTGGCGGTGGCGATGGCGGCGACGCTGGGCAGCCTCGTCGCCGTGCCGGGCACGGCCGGGGCGCAGGAGGCGCGCATCGTCGCGCTGATCGTGTCGACCGGCGACGGCGGCGCGCGGGCCGATGCGGTGCAGGCCAGCCTACAGGTGATGGGCGCCGAAACGCTGCGCTCGATCGATGCCAACAACGCGCAGATGCGCTCGGTGCTGGCGCGCTTTGCCGATGCGGCGGTCGAGACCGACGTCGCGCTGGTCTACATCGACGCGCCGGTCGTGGCGCTCGACGGGCGGCCGTTCGTGCTGCCGGCCAACACGCGGCTGAACCGTCGCACCGACCTGTTTACCCGGGCGCTGCCGCTGTCGGCCTTTGCCCGCGCGGCGGCGGATGCCGGCGCGGGCGGGGCGGTGATGGTCGCCGTCAACGCGGCGCCGGCGCTGCCCGAAGGACTGTCGCTGGCCGAAACGGCGCCGCAGGCGCGTACCGGTGCCGCACCCGTGGTGCTGGCGCGGCGCGGCCAGTCCGACCCGATCCTGCGCGCGCTGTCCGCTGCCGGCCGGGCCGAGACGGTGATCCTGGGCGAGCTGATCGCGACGATGGCCGAAGGGTCGGGGGTCGAGCTCTCGGGCCAGACGGTGGGCGAAGTGTTCCTGCGCCGCCCCGTGCTGCCCGATGCCGAGCCTGAACCCGAGGAGCCGGTGGTCGTGGCCGTTGTGCCCACCGCGGCCGAGGTCGAGGCCGTGGGCGATCAGACCGACCTCGCGGTGCTAGAGCTGATCGAGCAGTCGATGTCGCGCGCCGCCAAGCGCGAGCTGCAGCGCGGGCTCAGCCAGCGCGGCCATTACCAGGGCTTTATCGACGGCATTTTCGGGGTTCAGACCCGGGGCGCCATCGAGTCGTTCCAGCGCGCCCTGGGCCACCCGGTCACCGGCTATCTGACGACCGACCAGATCGCCGACCTGCGCTAGGCAACGCGGCGCCGCGCGATGCGGTGCCATTCAACGCGGCCCCGGTCGCCGCGATGCGATGCAGCGCCGGGCGCCGCAATGCATGCGGCCCCGGTCGCCGCGATGCGATGCGGCCCCGGTCGCGGCGTCGGCGGTCTCCGTTCTGGGGCCGGTGCTTGACCCCGGCGGCCGTCGGGCCGACGCTGGAGCAGCGGCGCGTTGGCGCCCGCCTATGCCCAGCGGATCGAGGAGGCCGGGATGGACGATCTGGCGAACGCCGGCGGGGCCGGCAGCCTGGCGGACGCTGCGACCGCGTTCCGCCTCCGGGTGCGCGCGGGCGGGTGGACGCGGCCGACGGCCAACGTGGTCAACGGCGCGCTGCAGGCCAACCTCGCCGTCGTGCCCGCGGCCCACGCGGCCGATCTTGCGGCCTTCTGCCGGTTGAATGCCCGGCCCTGTCCGTTGCTGGCGCAGTCCGCGCCCGGCGATCCGCGGCTGCCGACGCTGGGTGCCGATCTCTCGGTCGCCACCGACCTGCCCGCCTACCGCGTGATCCGCGACGGCGCCCCGGCCGAGCGGGTGGGCGATCTCACCGCGCTCTGGCAGGACGACTGGACGGCCTTCGCCATCGGCTGTTCGTTCAGCTTCGAGCTGGCGATGCTGGAGGCGGGCCTGCCGCTCCGCCACCACACCGGCGGGCGCAACGTGCCGATGTACGTGACCGACCGGCAGACCGTGGCTTCGGGCCCTTTTGGCGGGCCGATGGTGGTGTCGATGCGCCCGCTGCCGCCCCAGGCGGTCGAGACGGTGGCGGCGCTCTGCGCGCGCTTCCCGTTCGCCCACGGCGCGCCGGTGCACGTGGGCGATCCGGCGGCGCTGGGCATCGCAGACCTGGGGGCGCCCGACTTCGGCGACCCGCCGGCCGGCGAGCCGGGTGACGTGCCGGCTTTCTGGGCCTGTGGGGTGACGCTGCAGATGGCGCTGCGCAACGCCCGCCTGCCGCTCTGCATCACACACGAGCCGGGCCACATGCTGGTGACCGACCGCGATGCCGCCGCCCCCGGCCTGGAAGCCTGGCGCGCCGCCTGATCGGGCATGGCCGTCGGTCGCCCGGTCGAACCGCCGAGAACCCGGCGCCAGCGTCAGCGTCCAGAGCCCGGCCCCGGCCGGTTCCTCGCGCGCACGGCAGTGGCGGCATCGGCTGGCGCGACGTGCGCGTGCCCTTGCCAGCGCTGGCGACCGATACCGGCGACGCTGCCGGTCTGCCCCAAGACCGGGCGACCATCCTGCTTCGGAACGGGCCTGGGGCGGCGGGCCTGGGGCGGCGGGCCTGGGGCGACGGGCCTGGGGCGACGGGCCTGGGGCGACGGGCCTCGGGCGACGGGCCTCGGGCGACGGGCCTGGGGCGGCGGGCCTGGGGCGGCGGGCCTGTCGTCGGTGATCTCAGGCGGGCGGCAGGCTTTACGCCCGGTTGAGCGCTGCAGAGGGCCGAAACGGCTTGCGGTTGTGGGCTACGCGTGCAGGCTGCGGTCTGCCCCGCCTCGCGTGCCTGTGGAGAAGCCCATGACCCGTCTCGCCCCAGCCCGCCTGCTGATCGCCGCCGCTCCGCTCGCCCTGATCGCCCCGTGGGCGCAGGCCGACGAGACGTTCACCGTGGTCGGTTCCTGGTCCAGCTTGCCGCTGTTCCAGCAATACGAAGAGCCTTTCTGGACCAAGACCCTGCCCCAGGCCTCGGACGGATCGATCACCGTCGAGATGACCACGTTCAACCAGATGGGCGTCGCCGGCGGCGACGTGTTTCGGCTGTTGGACCAGGGCGTGTTCGACGTCGGCATGACGGTCGCCGACTACACCGTCGCCGACGCCCCGGCGCTGGAGGGGCTGGACGTGCCGCTGATCGCCACCGACGCGGCGACGGCGCGCAAGGCGGTCGAGGCCGCGCGCCCGCTGGT
>JBCCMW010000079.1:0-12997 GCA_039026175.1 Pseudomonadota bacterium | reverse complement strand
GCTGGCCGGGCGCGGCAGCGTGTTTGTACAGTGCTTCGGCCCCGATGCCGCGCCGCTCGGTCCTGCGGCGCTGGTGGCGCCCCAGGCGCTGGCCGCCGCTGTTCCCGCCGATGCCGTCAAGCTGGGCGACGGCTGGGCGCTGGCCGGCGCACGGGCCGATCTGGCGGATACCGGGCTTGCCGACCCCACGGTCGTCGCCGCGCTGGCGGCCGAGCGGGCTGCCGGGCCGCTGCCGGCGCCGCTGTACCTGCGCGGACCCGACGCCGAGCTCCCGCGCGAGGCGCCGCCGGTCCTGCTGGACTGAGCGATGGCCCGGGTCGTGGTTCCCGACCGGGACAGTGCCGACCGGCTGGCCGGGATCGCCGCCGCGGCGCTGGAGGGGGGCGCGATCGACTGGCCGCGCGCGGCGTTCCTGGACCTCGGCGGTCCGCCGCACAGCGCCGTGATCGTCGACGACGCGTTTCGCGACGGCCTGCTGATCATGCAGATGGCCGCCGACCAGGCCGAGATCCTGACCGTCGGCGTGCGGCCCGCCGCCCGGCGCAGGGGTCTCGGCCGCGATCTGCTGCAGGCCGCCGAAGCGCTGGCGCGGACGCGGCGAATGGCGGCGATGTTCCTGGAGGTCGCTGTCGACAACGCGCCTGCCCGCGCGCTGTACGCCGCCGCGGGGTGGGAAACGGTGGGTGGGCGCCGCGCCTACTATCTGCGGTCCGACGGCGCGCGGGTCGACGCGCTGGTGCTGCGCCGCACGCTGGCGCGCCCCGCATCGGGTCATCGCAGCGGCGGATTGCAGCGGGAGGGCTAGATGAGTAGAACGCTCTCATGAACGGGAACGTGCGCGATCAAAACGTTTCGGACCGTCGGCGTCTGCCGTCGCGGTTCCATGGCGCGCGCGTTGCGGTAACGCCGGGCTGACGGCCGGCAGGCGCCCCTGGGATGGGGCGCCGCCTGTCACCCCACGCCGCATCAGGGCGCCCGACGGCCACGGATCGGCCGCGTTGTCCGAGGACAGACCATGGCGAAGACGCTGTACGACAAGATCTGGGACGCGCACGTGGTGCGCGAGAGCGAGGACGGCACCTGCCTGCTGTATATCGACCGCCATCTGGTGCACGAGGTGACCAGCCCGCAGGCGTTCGAGGGGCTGCGCATGACCGGTCGGCGCGTGCGCCATCCCGAGGCCACGCTTGCCGTGCCCGACCACAACGTGCCGACCGATCCCACCCGACTGGAAGGCATCCGCGACGAGCAGAGCCGCATCCAGGTCGAGGCGCTGCGCCAGAACGCTGCCGACTTCGGCGTTGAGCTGTTCGACGTGGCCGACCAGCGCCAGGGCATCGTGCATATCATCGGGCCCGAGCAGGGGATCACCCAGCCGGGCATGACCATCGTGTGCGGCGACAGCCACACCGCGACGCACGGCGCGTTCGGCGCGCTGGCCCACGGTATCGGTACGTCCGAGGTCGAGCACGTGCTCGCCACCCAGACGCTGGTGCAGAAGAAGTCCAAGAACATGAAGGTCGAGGTCCGCGGCGACCTGCCCGTGGGCGTGACGGCCAAGGACATCACCCTCTCGATCATCGGCCGGACCGGCACCGCCGGCGGCAACGGCCACGTGATCGAGTACTGCGGCGAGGCGATCATGGCGCTCTCGATGGAGGGCCGCATGACCGTCTGCAACATGGCCATCGAGGGCGGGGCGCGCGCCGGCCTGGTGGCGCCGGACGACAAGACCTTCGACTATGTCCGCGGCCGACCCCGGGCGCCTCGGGACACGCAGTGGGATCGGGCCGTCGCGCATTGGCGGACCCTGACGACCGATCCCGGGGCGCATTTCGACCGGGTGGTGACGCTGGAGGCGGCCAACATCCAGCCCGTCGTCACCTGGGGCACCAGCCCCGAGGACGTGCTGCCGATCACCGCCCAGGTTCCCCACCCCGACGCCTTCGAAGGCGGCAAGGTCGCAGCCGCCCAGCGCGCGCTCGAGTACATGGGGCTGGAGCCCGGGACCCGGCTCGAGGATATCGAGATCGACACGGTGTTCATCGGCTCGTGCACCAACGGGCGGATCGAGGACCTGCGCGAGGTCGCCCGGGTGATGGAGGGCCGCCGCGTCAAGCACGGCCTGCGCGCGATGATCGTGCCCGGCTCGGGCCTGGTGCGTGCCCAGGCCGAGGAAGAGGGTATCGCCCAGCGGCTGATCGAAGCGGGGTTCGAGTGGCGGATGGCCGGCTGCTCTATGTGCCTGGGCATGAACCCCGACCAGTTGAGCCCCGGCGAGCGCTGCGCCTCGACCTCGAACCGCAATTTCGAGGGTCGGCAGGGCCGCGGCGGGCGCACCCATCTGATGAGCCCCGCCATGGCCGCCGCCGCCGCCGTCACCGGCCGCCTAACCGACGTGCGCAACCTGGGCTGACCCTCCGGGGCGGAAACCCCGTCGCGAAAACGCCGTCCTGACCGTCCCGATACTGGGGACCGCGGTGCCGGGAGGCCCAGTGCCGGCAGGCCCGATCCTGTGGGCCTCGGTGCCGGCAGACCTAGCGCCGGGAGACCGGCGCTCGGGCCGCGCCGCCCAACCCCGCCGCCCAACCCCGCTGCCTGATCCCCATGCCGGGTCCCGGCCGCGGGCACCTCAGCGTTCGGGGATCGGGCGGGCGGCCATGGCGGTACTCAGCGCATGGGTGGGGCGGCCGTCGTCGTCGGCCTCCTCCAGCCAGCGGTCGATCAGCGCTTTGATGGCCGGCCACTCCTCGGCGAGGATGCTGTAGTAGGCCGTGTCGCGGTTGCGGCCCTTGACGATGCGGTGGGCGAAGAGCGTGCCCTCGTACAGGAACCCCAGCCGCCGGGCCGCGGCGCGCGAGGCGGCGTTCATCGCGTCGCACTTCCACTGCATGCGCCGGTAGCCCAGCGTATCGATCGCGTGGTCGAACATCAGCGCCAGCGCGTCGGTCGCGGTGCGGGTGCGCGCCAGACCGGGACCCAGCCAGATGTGGCCGACTTCGATGATCCCGTGCTCGGGCGCGATCTCCAGATAGCTCGCCACCCCCGTCGCCGGCCCCCCTTTGGTGCGGATGGCAAAGAACATCGGATCGCGCCCCTGGGCGCAGCGGGCGAGGTGGGCGTCGAAGTCGACCCGCCTGTCGTAGGGTCCGTAGGGCAGGTACCGCCAGCGCGCAGGATCGTCGATCTGGGCCGCCGCCCACAGATCGTCGCCGTGCTGCGCCAGATCCAGCGGCTCAAGCCGGGCAAAGCGGGCCTCCAGCGGTGCGCGGGCCGGCCAAGGCCGCGCTTCGGGATCGGCGACGGGATCCTGGGACAGGCGCCGGGGGTGCGGGGCTTCGCTGGCGTCGCGGTGCATGGGGTCTCCGTCGTCGTGGTTCAGGCCGGGGCGGGCGGGGCCAGCCGAACGGCCAGCCTGGGGGCGACGGCCGCAAACAGGGCCGAGGCGGCGAGGCACCAGACGGCCATCGCGGGCGCTTGGTCGCCCAGCGCGTAGCCGCGATCGATCATCAGCCCCGTGATGCCCGGGCCGACGGCGGTGGCGATCACCGTGGCCGACACCGTCAGCGCCTTGACCCCGCCGATGTGCCGCGTGCCATAGAGCGCGGGCCAAAGCGCGCCCAGCATCGTCACGACGACGCCCTGGCTGACCCCGATACCGAGCAGGGTGACCAGCCACACGCCCTCGCCGCCCTCCAGCGTCAGCATCAGGATCGCGGCGGCGATGGGCAGCAGGAAGATCGGCAGCAGCCGCACCGGCCCCAGCCGGTCGATCACCGCGCCGGTGGCCAGCGACAGCGCGACCGAGGTGGCGGCATACATCGGATAGCCCAGCGCCATGGTCGTGAGCGCCCAGTCCCGCGTCTCGGCCACGTGGACCTGGTGAAAGAAGATCACCGTCCCGATGAATGCGGGCGCCAGCACGCCGGGCAACAGCGCCCAGAACGACCAGTGGCGCAGCACCTCGCCCTGGCGCCAGTGCCGCCCGTCCATGCCGGCGGCCCGCGACGCGTCGCCCTCGCCTTGGGGCGTGCGCCCGCCGCGGGCCAGCGCCAGGATCGCCGGCAGCATGGCGATCGCAAAGACCAGGGCCGCGACGCCCCAGGTCGCGCGCCAGCCCAGGCCCGCCATCACCAGCACCGCCAGTGGGGGCAGCATCGCCTCGCCCAGCGGGAAGCCCAGCACGGCCACCGCGACGGCACGCCCGCGGTTGGCGCGGAACCAGCGGGCCGTCGCCGTCATGCCCAGGTGCGACATCATCCCCTGGCCCGCGAGGCGCAGGCCGAACACGCCGAGCCCCAGCACCAGCGCGGTGGGGGCCAGCGCGACGGTGCCCATCGCGGCGACGTAGACGACCGCCGTGGCCAGGATCAGCGGCACCAGCGCCATGCGGTCGGCCAGCTTGCCGACCTGCGACAGCACCAGCGCCGAGGACAGCGTGGCGACCGTGTAGATCCCGCCCCAGTCGCCGTCGCTCAGCCCGAACGCATCGCGCACCCCGCCCGCCGAGAGCGAGATAAAGAACGTCTGTCCGAACGACGAGCTGAACGTCATCAGCGCGGCGGCGGCGAGCCAGGGCGCGTTCTGGCGATAAAAGCGGGTGTCCATGGCCCGCGGGTATCAGCCCTCCCGCCGGCGCGGAAGGGGCGTGCGCCGGCGATCCGGGATCGGCCGCCCAGCGGGCGGTACCCGCAGCCGACACGACGGCCGCGGGTGTCGCGCGCGGTGGTTCAGTGGATGAACACGCCGCCCACGAACGGGGTGGTCACGAACACCCGCACGCCGTTGCGGTAGAAGAACGGCCGGCCGCCGTGGTAGCGGATGAACGGCCGGCGCCCCGCGACAAAGCCGCGGCGGAACCCGCGGCGAAACCCGCGGCGGAACGCCCGGCGCGGGCCGAAAAAGCGGCCGCGGCGGAAAAACCGCGCTTCGGTCACCACGCCCTGCTCGGCGCCCTGCGGCGCAGGCGTGGCGATCGCGGCCGCACGGCTGGCCTCGGCTGCGATCTGGGGTGCGGCCATGGCGGCGCTGGCGGGCGTGGCCGCCGGCAGCGCCATCAGCGAGCCCGCGATGGCCAGGGCGGCGGCAACAGGCAACAGGGTCCGTGTCATGGGGCGTCTCCTTCCCGAAACAGTACTCCGTCTTCGCTCAACGCAAGGAATATGGTTTCCGTCGAAATTTTGGAACGCATCAGTACCGATCGTCGCCTTGCCGAGCGATCACACCCGTGCGAGACCCTCGGGCGTGGGAACTGCCGCAGGGAGGAGCGCCTTGGACCCCTTCACCTCGCTCACCGGGATCGCCGCGCCGCTGCCGCAGATCAACGTCGATACCGACATGATCATCCCCAAGCAGTTCCTGAAAACGATCAAGCGCACCGGGTTGGGCGTGCACCTGTTCGAGGAGATGCGCTACGACAGCGCGCGCAACGAGATCGCCGATTTCGTACTGAACCGTCCCGCCTATCGCGCTGCGCAGATCCTGGTGACAGGCGAGAATTTCGGCTGCGGGTCGTCGCGCGAACATGCGCCCTGGGCGCTGATGGATTTCGGCATCCGCTGCGTGATCGCACCCAGCTTCGCCGACATCTTTTTCAACAACTGCTTCAAGAACGGGATCCTGCCGATCCCGCTGCCCCAGGCCGAGGTCGACAAGCTGATGGAGGACGCCTCGCGCGGGGCCAATGCCACGCTGACGGTCGATTTGGCGGCGCAGGTGATCCATCGGCCCGACGGCGAGACGATCGCGTTCGAGATCGATCCTCATCGCAAGCACTGCCTGCTGCACGGGCTGGACGATATCGCCCTGACGCTGGAGGCCGAGGACGAGATCGCGGCGTTCGAGGCGAGGCGCGCCGAGGCGACCCCCTGGCTGAGCGGCGCCTGACGCCCCGCCGGGCCCGCCCCGGTGAGTGGCCCAATGAGCGGCCCAGCGAGCGCGCCGCTGAGCGGCCCGCTGAGCGCCTTGCTGAGTGGCCCGGCGAGCGGCCTGCTGAGTGGCCCGGCGAGCGCACCCGCGAGCGGCCAGCCCGGCACCGAGGGGTGTGGCGGTCGTTCCGGCGGCGCGCGGCGGCAGCGGCGGTCTGCTGCGGGCTGTTGAGCGTGCCCGCGGCGGCCGAGGATGCGGCCAGGCTGCCGCCCCCGGCCCAAGGTGCGCTGCGCCTGGCTGTCTATAACGCAGCGCTCAGCCGCGACGGGGCGGGCCGGCTGCTGCAGGATATCCGCGACCGCGACCCGCAGGTGCTGGCCGCCGCGCGGGTGATCCTGACCGTACGGCCCGATATCCTGGTGCTGTGCGAACTGGACCGCGACGGCGAGGGCGCTGCTCTGGCCGCCTTCTCTGCGCTGCTGGCCGAGGGTTTTCCGGGGCTCGAGGGGCTGGACTATGCGTACCGGGTGCAGCCGCCCTCGAACACCGGCGTGCCCTCGGGCCACGATTTGGACGGCGATGGCACAGTGCGCGGGCCCGGCGATGCCCACGGCTATGGCCTGTTTCCCGGCCACTATGCGCTGGCGGTGCTAAGCCGGCTGCCGATCGAGACCCAGGAGCTGCGCACCTGGGCGCGCCTGCGATGGTCGTCGATGCCCGGCGCGTTGCGCCCGGTGGGACCCGAGGGCAAGGCGCTGCACGACGATGCCGCATGGGCCGCGCACCGGTTGAGCTCCAAGACCCACCTGGCCGTGCCGGTGCGGCTGCCGGGCGGCGGCAGGCTGACGGTGCTGGCCGCGCACCCCACGCCGCCGGTGTTCGACGGGCCGGCCGACCGCAACGGCCGGCGCAACCACGACGAGGTCCGCCTGATCGCCGAGATCCTGGACGGCGCGCCCTGGCTGGTCGACTACGCCGGGCGCCGGGGCGGCATCGCGCCGGACGTGCCGGTGCTGGTGGCGGGCGATCTCAACGCCGACCCGGCCGACGGCGACGCCCGGCGCGGTGCGCTGGCGCGGCTGCTGGCCCACCCGCGGCTGCAGGATCCACGACCGACGAGCGAGGGGGCGCGGGTCGCCGCGGCAAGCGGGGGCGGCGCCAACCTGCGCCATGTCGGGCCAGCCGCGACCGACACGGCCGACTGGCGCGATATGCCGGGGCCGGGGAACCTGCGGGTCGACTATGTGCTGCCGCCGGCGGCATGGACCGTGACCGACAGCGGCGTGTTCTGGCCCGCGCCCGGCGAGCCCGGCGCCGCACTGGTGGCGGTGATGCGCGGCGGGCTGCACGCGGCCTCGGACCACCGGCTGGTGTGGGTCGATGCCATCCCGCCGCCATGACCCTGTCGGGGGCATGCACCGCAGCGTCCGTCGCTTGACGCAGCCTGCCCAGCCGCGCGTTGCCCGCAGCCTAGGGCGCTGCGGATACGGCGGTCAGGGCGGGATTGCAGACGGGGCAGTCGGGACGCCGGCGGACGCGCAGCACCCGGGTCTCGGCCGACAGGGCATCGTAGAGCAACAGGCGCCCGGCGAGCGGGGCGCCCGCGCGAACGATCAGCTTGACCGCCTCGACCGCCTGCATCGCGCCCACGACGCCGGCCAGGGCGCCCAGCACGCCGGCCTCGGCACAGGCGGGAACCTGGTCCGGGTCGGGCGCCTCGGGGAAGGCGCAGGCATAGCAGGGACCGCCGGCCGCGGGGTGGAACACGCCCACCTGCCCCTCCCACCGCCCGATGGCGGCCGAGACCAGCGGCACGCCCAGCGCCACCGCTGCGGCGTTGACCGCATAGCGCGTGGCGGCGCTGTCCGATCCGTCCAGCACCAGATCGGCGCCGGCGAGCAGCGCCTGGGCGTTCTCGGCCGTCAGCCGCGCGACCACCGGTGTCAGCGTCACGTGCGGGTTCAGCCGGGCCACCGCGGCCGCGGCGCCGTGCCCCTTGAACGCGCCCACTTGGCCCGTGTCGAACAGCACCTGGCGCTGCAGGTTCGAGAGCGAGACCGTGTCGTCGTCGATCACCGTGATCCGGCCGACGCCCGCCGCGGCGAGATACAGGATCGCGGGGCAGCCCAGCCCACCGGCCCCCACCACCGCCGCGTGCGCGGCTTTCAGCCGCTGCTGGCCCGGTCCGCCGATTTCGTGCAGCACCAGGTGGCGCGCATAGCGCTCCAGCTCGTCGGGCGCGAAGCTCACTCGGGCGCCTTGTCCGCCGCTTGACGGCGCGCTCGGCGGAGCAGCCAGAAGTAGCCGCCCACCACCGCGGCGATGGCCGCTCCGCCCAGCGCCCGGGTCAGCATCGTCTGCCAGTCGGTGATCAGCCCGCTGTCGCCGCCGAACGCCGCAAAGCCCAGCATCGCCGCAACCGTCACATAGATCAGCGTCACCAGCAGCAGCTCGCGCTTCCAGCGCAGCGTGTAGCGCGCGGCCTGGTACAGAGCGGCCAGCATCAGCACGAACGACAGGATTTCCAGGAACAGCATGGCGGGCCTCCGGCGATTGCCTTGCATGTGTCGCGCAGAGCCCGGCGCGGCAAGGGAGGACGCGTCCTTCGCCGCGGGCTGCAAACCGCGCTAGAGACCGTCGAACAGTGGGGTCGAGAGATAGCGCTCTGCAAAGCTGGGCAGGATGGCCAGAACACGCTTGCCCGCCATGCAGCGGCGCTCGGCGATCTCGACGGCCGCGGCGACGGCGGCGCCCGAGGAGATGCCGCCTGCGATCCCCTCGCGCGCGGCAAGCGCCCGGGCGGTGTCGAACGCGGTGGCGTTGGCGACGGTCAGCACCTCGTCGATCAGCCCGCGGTCCAGGTTGCCGGGCACAAAGCCCGCGCCGATGCCCTGGATCTTGTGCGGGCCGGGGGGGCCGCCGGACAGGACCGCGCTGTCCTCGGGCTCGACCGCGACGATGTGCAGGTCCGGCAGTCGGGCCTTCAGGACCTGGCCGACGCCCGTGGCCGTGCCGCCGGTGCCGACGCCGACCACCAGCACGTCGAGACGCCCGCCAAGGTCGGTCCAGATCTCCTCGGCCGTCGTGGCGGCGTGGATGGCGGGGTTGGCGGGGTTGTCGAACTGGCGCGCGATCACCGCGCCCGGGATCTCGGCCGCCAGCGCCTCGGCCCGTGCGACGGCGCCGCCCATGCCCTCGCTCGGGCGCACCAGCACCAGTTCGGCGCCCAGCAGCGCCAGCATCTTGCGCCGCTCGACCGACATCGTCTCGGGCATGCAGAGGATCAGCCGATAGCCCTTGGCGGCCGCGGCAAAGGCCAGGCCGATGCCGGTGTTGCCCGACGTGGCCTCGATCAAGACCGAGCCGGAGGCGAGGGTGCCCTCGGCCTCCATCGCCTCGATCATCGCCACGCCGATGCGGTCCTTGACGCTGCCGAGCGGGTTGAAGAATTCGAGCTTGGCCAGGATTTCGGGCGGGTTGGCGGGGTCGGGCAGGCGCGCGTCCTCCAGCGCACGGGACAGCCGCACGACCGGGGTGGCACCGATCGTCTGGGTGATGTCGTCATAGATCCGGCCGTGGGCACGCGGTCGCGCCGCCGGCTGGGGTTTTCCGTCCATGGCACCCTGCTGGGGTTCTCGTCGGCCGATGTCGGCGGTTGGCTGTCGTCGCGGCCACTATGGGCCGCGCGTTGGGCCCATGGCCAGCGTCGCCGCGTCCGTCGCCGCCCATGCGATCCGATCCGGGACAGTACGCCTGGGGCGGGGTCGCGCCGGGTGGGTTAGATGTTAAAGTCGGTCGGGCTTTTGACCGCCGGGGCGATCCCGGCGTCGCGGGCGCGGCGGCACAGATCCTCCAGCGTGATCGCGTCCAGCCGCTCCAGCATCGCATCGCGCGTCTCGGTCCAGAGCGGGTGCACGACCTCGACGCCCAGGGGGGCGGCGGACAGCGGCTCGCCCTCGCCGTCCACGTCGATCTGGTCGGCGGCGCGGACCACGTCGCCCACGGTGATGCGCCGCCGTTCGCGCGCCAGGATGTAGCCGCCCTTGGGCCCGCGCACGCCCTTCAGGATGCCGTTGTGCACGAAGGACTGCATCACCTGTTCCAGGTAGCGGTTGGGTATGCCCTGGCGGCGGGTGATGTCCTTGGCCTGCACCGGGTCGGGGCGGGCGTTGTAGGCGACGTCCAGCACGGCTTCGAGCGCCAGCATGGTCTTGCGGGGCAGGCGCAGCATCGCGGCCTCAGCGCCGGCCGGTCGAGCCGAAGCCGCCGGCGCCGCGCAGGCTGGCGGGCAGGGCGGCGACCGGCTGGATCGTGGCGGACAGCACCGGGGCCAGCACCAGCTGCGCGATCCGCTCGCCGTGCTGGATGCGGTAGGTCTCGGCGCCCAGGTTCACCAGCAGGACCATCAGCTCGCCGCGGTAATCGGCGTCGATGGTGCCGGGCGCGTTCAGCACCGTGATGCCGTGCCGTGCGGCGAGGCCCGAGCGCGGGCGCACCTGCCCCTCGTGCCCCTCTGGGATGGCGATGGCCAGGCCCGTGGGCACGGTGGCGCGGGCCAGCGTGGGCAGGGCCAGCCCCTCGGCACGGTCCTGGGGCAGCAGGCAGGCGGCGATGTCCAGGCCCGCCGCGCCCTCGGTCGCCGCCGCAGGCAGGGGCAGCGCGTCATCGTGGTTCGGCAGGCGCAGCACCGACAGGACCAGCGTCATGCCGTGCGCCCCTGCGCGGCGGCGCGCGGGGCCGCATCCTCGGGCGCGCGGCCGGTCAGGGTTTCGGCGATGCGGGCGGCCAGGCGACGGGCGACCTCGCTTTTCGGCGCGCGGGGCCAGGGTTCGGCGCCGTCGGCGGTGATCAGCACCACCGCGTTCTCGCGCCCGCCCATGATGCCGGTGCCGGGCGAGACGTCGTTGGCCACGATCCAGTCGCAGCCCTTGCGCGCGCGCTTGGCAGTGGCGTGGGCGATCACCTGTTCGGTCTCGGCCGCGAAGCCCACGACCAGCGCGGGGCGGCGGTCGGCCGGCAGTTGCGCGACGTGGTGCAGGATGTCCGGGTTTTCGGCCAGGGTCAGCGCGGGCGGGGTGCGGGTGCGGGCGTCCTTCTTGATCTTCTGGGGGCTTTCGCCCTCGACCCGCCAGTCGGCGACGGCGGCGGCGAACACCGCGGCCTCGGCCGGCAGCGAGGCTTCGACGGCGGCCAGCATCTCGCGCGCGCTCTCGACCCGGTGGATCTCGACGCCCCACGGGTCGGGCGCCGTGGCGGGGCCGGTGACGAACACGACCTCGGCGCCCAGCACGCCCAGCGCCTCGGCGATCGCGGCGCCCTGGGCGCCGGAGGATCGGTTGGCGATGTAGCGCACCGGATCGATGGGCTCGTGCGTGGGGCCCGAGGTGACGATCACGCGCTTGCCCTGCAGCGGGCCGCGCGGGCGGATCGCGCGCAGGATCGCCGACAGGATCTCGGCCGGCTCGGCCATCCGCCCCGGCCCGTACTCGCCGCACGCCATGTCGCCGTCGTTCGGCCCGATGGTGGCGATGCCGTCCTTCTTGAGCTGGGCCAGATTGCGCTGGGTCGCGGGGTGCTGCCACATCCGCACGTTCATGGCGGGCGCAATCAGCACCGGCGTGTCCGTGGCCAGCAGCAGGGTCGAGGCAAGATCGTCCGCCAGCCCCGCCGTCATCTTGGCCATCAGATCCGCGGTGGCCGGCGCGACGACGACCAGATCGGCGATGCGCGAGAGCTGGATGTGGCCCATCTCGGCCTCGTCGGTCAGGTCCCAGAGGTCGGCGAACACCTTGTGGCCCGACAGCGAGGACACCGACAGCGGCGTCACGAACTCGTGCGCCGCGCGGGTCATGACGCAGGTGACGCTGGCGCCTGCCTTCTGGATCAGCCGGATCAGCTCGAGCGATTTGTAGGCGGCGATCCCCCCGCCGATCACGAGCAGGATGCGCTTGCCGCTAAGCGCTGCGTCCATGTCACCTCCGCCCTGCGTGCCCGGAACCCGCCCAGCGCACACCGGTGCCGCTAAATCGGGCCAGCGCGCAGCCGATGCAAGCGCGTTGTTCGCGCCCGCCCGCCCGGCGACCCGTTCCCAAGCGGCGCGCAGCACCCCGGCCACGGGACGGGCGGGCCCGACGGCGGCGGGTTCCGGCGCGGATCCCGGCCCAGATCCCGGCCCAGATCCCGGCGCACATCCCGGCGGGGGGACGGCGCGATCCGGCCCTGTCGGCGCGCGCGCAGATCTGCAAGGGTGCGTGCCCGCCGACCCCGCCGCAGGAGACCCGGATGACCGATCCCTCGCCCCTGTTCGCGCCGCTCACCCTGCCCTGCGGCGCTGCGCTGAAGAACCGGATCGTCAAATCCGCGATGTCGGATTCGCTCGGCGACGGGACGGGCCACCCCAGCGCGGGCCAATTGCGGCTCTACCGGCGCTGGGCCGAGGGCGGGCTTGCCGCGGCGATCGTCGGCGAGGTGCAGGGCAGCCACGCCTATGCCGAGAAACCGGGCAACCTGGTGCTGGACGCCGCGGCCGACGAGACCCGCTTTCGCCGCCTGGCCGAGGCGGGCCGCGCCAACGGAGCGCTCCTCTGGCTGCAGCTCGGCCATGCCGGGGCGCTTGCCTATCCGCCGACCAGCCGGCCCCGGGGGCCCAGCGCGCTGGACCTGCCGGGTCTGCGCTGCGACGCCATGGCCCTGGACGAAATCGAGGCGCTGCCCGCGGGTTTCGCCGACACCGCGGCGCGGGCACAGCGGCTGGGCTTTGGCGGTGTGCAGATCCATGCGGGCCACGGATTTCTGCTCAGCCAGTTCCTCTCGCCGCTGTTCAATCGCCGCGCCGACGGATACGGCGGCAGCATCCACAACCGCATGCGTCCGCTGCTGGCGACGGTCGAGGCGGTGCGCGCCGCCGTCGGGCCCGCTTTCCCGGTGGCGGTCAAGCTGAACGCCACGGACATGCTGGAGGGCGGGCTGGTCGAGGACGAAGCGCTGCAGGTTGTCAGCGCGCTCGATGCCGGGTCGGTCGATCTCATCGACATCAGCGGCGGCACCTATTTTCCCGGCGCTGCTGCGGCGTCCGACGGGGCGGGGCGTGGGCCTTACTTTCTGGCCTTCGCGCACCGCGCCCGGGCGG
>JBCCMW010000078.1:0-13032 GCA_039026175.1 Pseudomonadota bacterium | reverse complement strand
GCCAGCGCCGTCTCGGCGGCCGCCACGCCCGCCGCCGCCAGCGCCCGGCGCAGCCGCAGCAGCCGCGCCTCGGCCGCCCGCAGCGCCGCGGCCAGATCGCGATAGCGCCGTGCGGCCCCGGCTTGGCGGGCCAGCGTCGCCTCGCTGCGCGCCATCTGCTCCAGCACGTCGGCCAGCCGCTCGAGGTTGGCCTCGGCGGCGCGCAGCTTCAGCAGGCTCTCGTGGCGGCGCTGGTAGAGACCGGCGATCCCCGCGGCCTCCTCCAGGATGCGGCGGCGCTGCTGGGGCTTGGCGTCGATGATCTCGGCGATCTGGCCCTGGCGGACCAGCGCGGGGCTTGCCGCCCCGGTCGCGGCGTCGGCGAACAGGGTCGAGACGTCGCGCGCCCGCGCCGGCCGGCCGTTGACGCGGAAATCGCTGCCGGTATCGCGCTGGATGCGCCGGGCGATGTGCAGCACGTCCACGCCCTCGAACCGCGGCAGGACCGCGCCGGCGGCGTCGATCGTCAGCTCGACCGACGCACGGGCCCGCGCCGGGCGGGCGTCGCAGCCGGCGAAGATCACGTCCTCCATGCCGGCACCGCGCATCTGGCGCGCACGGCTCTCGCCCATCACCCAGCGCAGCGCCTCCAACAGGTTGGACTTGCCGCAGCCGTTGGGGCCGACGATGCCGGTGAGCCCTGGCTCGATGATCAGCTCGGTCGGGTCGACGAAGGACTTGAACCCCTCGAGCCGAAGCTTGGTGAACTGCACGGTCCTGTCCGCCTGTGATGTCTGCTCGTCCGCGCCGGTCGGCCACCCGCCGCCGATGCCTGTCTTGTTTGGCCGGAATGCTGGGCGAGCCGGGGGAAGCTGTCAAGCACGGCTACAGGATCTGGCAGATCGGGGCCGGGGGACTACGAGATGTTGGACATCGGTGCCGTCCCTACCGCAAGGGGATGGGCATCGCAGACAGAAAAAGACCGCCGGCGGCGACCGGCGGTCTCGACCAAGGCGGCGGCTGGCGCGGGATCAGCTGGCCAGCGCTTCCTCCAGCAGCTCGGACAGCTCGTCGAACGGCAGCGCGCCGCGATAGGTCTGCCCGTCCAGCACGAAGCTGGGCGTCGCCTCCACACCGTCGGTCTCGCGGTTGGTCTGATACTCGGTCACCACCGCGCGGGCGAAATCCTGGTCGCTCAGACACTCGCGCATCATGGCGGGGCTGAGACCGTTGGCGCGGCCGATCTTCATCAGCTCCTCGGTCGGATCCTGGGCCCGGGCCCACACGTCCTGGCGTTTGAACAGCGCGTCGGTGATCGGGTAGTAGCCGCGTTCGCCGCCGCAGCGGGCCAGCATCGCCGCCCACAGGTCATAGCGGTTGCGGATGAAGTCGCGCTGGATCAGCCGGACCTTGCCGGTGTCGATATACTCCTCCTTCAGCGAGGGGAACACGCGCTCGTGGAAGGCGCGGCAGGCCGGGCAGCTGTAGGACACATACTCGAACAGGGTTACCGGGGCGTTCTCGTCCCCCAGCGCAATGTCGCCCAGGGCATAGGTCTTGGGTGCCTCGGGCGCGGCGGCGTCGGCTTCTTCGGCGTCCTGGGCGATGGCCGGATGAGCGGCCAGCGCGGCCATGCCCGAGGCGGCGGCAGCCAGGGCGATGATCTCGCGGCGGGTCGTGGTCATGTATCGGTCCCCTCTCGGTCGCGGGCTCGAGGCGCTGCTGCCGGCGATTCGCCGGCCGAGTTATCCACCATGATGTAGGCCCCGAGTTCGAAAAGCGCATCACGAAGTCTCGAGTCCGCAACGTCGCAGACCAATCCCGCCACCCGTGCGGCCGCGTCGGGACTGGGTGCGCGCTCCTCGGCCGCTTCGCCGCGGCCCGGGTGCCGGCGCGCGGTAGCGGCGTCCGCGGGCCGCGACGGGGCTCGGGGTGCGGCTTGGGTGACCGAGAGGGACGAGATCGCGCCGTAGCCGTAGTGCGCGTTGATCCGGGCCACGATGTCGGCCGAGCGATGCTCGACCACGAGAGCGACGGGTCCATCGGCCGCGACCACCAGCCGGGTGGCAAGGTTGCGGCCGCGGGCATAGCGCACCCGCAGCGGCCGGCAGAGCGCCGCAAGCTCGGCGCCGACGATATCGTCCCAGTGCAGCAAGATGTTGGGCTCGCTGAAGCCATGGCGCGAGACGATCTTGGCGATCGGCGCGGTCGCAGCGCGCCGGACCGAGACGAAGCCCCGCGCCCGGGACCAGGGCTTGCCGGCGGCGGTGACGCCAGCAGGCGCTGCGGCAGGATCGGGGCGGGCCGTGGGCGCCGGCCGCCGGTGCGGCGATCCGCTCGCCTTGTCCTCGCCGCGCCTGCCCGCCATCGTACCGTCCTCAATCGCGACCCGCCCGACCGGGGCCGCCGCAGCATAGGTCGCCGCCGTGGACGCCTCAACGACCGACATGCCTGCCACGCCCGTGGCCGACGATGCGCCGCGCGGCCGGGCCGGGGCGCCCGACCCCGCCGTCTTGCTGGCCTGGTACGACAGGCACGCGCGGCGCATGCCATGGCGCACCGGCCCGGCCGAGCGGCGCGCGGGCGTGCGCCCCGATCCCTATCGGGTTTGGCTCTCCGAGGTGATGCTGCAGCAGACCACGGTCGCCACTGTGACGCCGCGGTTCGAGCGCTTCGTCGAGCGCTGGCCCACGGTCGCCGCACTCGCCGCCGCGCGGCGCGAGGACGTGCTGGCCGAGTGGGCGGGCCTTGGCTACTACGCCCGCGCGCGGAACCTGCACGCCTGTGCCCAGGCAGTGGCGCGCGACCACGCCGGCCGGTTTCCCGACAGCGAGGACGCGCTGCGCGGCCTGCCCGGTGTCGGCGCCTATACCGCGGCGGCGGTGGCGGCGATTGCGTTCGACCGTCCGGCGGCGGTGGTGGACGGCAATGTCGAGCGGGTGATGGCGCGGCTGTTCGCCGAGACCGCACCGATGCCGGGGGTCAAGGAGCGCTTGCGCGGCCACGCCGCGCGGCTGACGCCGGCGCACCGGCCCGGCGACTATGCCCCGGCGGTGATGTATCTGGGCGCGACGATCTGTACCCCGCGCCGGCCGGCCTGCGCGCTCTGCCCCTGGCAGGCGCCGTGTCGCGGGCGCGCGGCGGGGATCGCCGAGACGCTGCCGGCCAAGGCGCCGAAGAAGGCCAAGCCCACCCGCCACGGCATCGTCTATGCGCTGTTCGACCGACGCGGCCGGGTCGGCACGCTGATCCGCCCCGAGCGGGGCCTGTTGGCCGGGATGCGCGCGTTGCCGACAGGCGCCTGGGTCGAAGGCCCGGCGGCCGACGATGAGCCGGAGGGCCTGCCCCGCCCGCTCGCTGCGACCGGCTGGCGCGATGCGGGCACGGTCGACCACGTCTTCACCCACTTCCGCCTGCTGCTGCGCGTGCGCATCGCCGAGACCGCCGAGGCGCCCGGCGCGATGCCGGCGGACCGGGCCCTGGCCGCCATGCCGACCGTATTCGCCAAGGCCCTGCGCAAGGCGCTGGACGCACGGCGGAGCGTGGCACGCTAGACCGGCCCCCGACCTAGCGGCATCGCGGCTGGTCGCCGCGACACTCGGTTGCAGGGAAACGGCGGCAGCCGCGGTGTGCTCGTCGCTGTGCCTGGGGGCCGTCGAGGGGAAGGGGCGTGGCTGAGAGAAGCCCCGGGGGCTTCTGTTCGAGCGTGTTGCGGGTGCCAGGCCGCGTCAAGGACACGCCGCTGCGCGGTCGCCTGGCGGCGATCCTTGACCCGGCCCGCCACCCGCGCATCGCGCTGGGCGGCGTAGGTCGGACGGTGGGTGCGCGGGTTCAGGGCTGACGCGGGTGCCAGCCTGGCTGGGGCGGGGCGATGGCTGGCGGCCGTCGTCGCGGGGCGCTCAGGGTGCCTCGCCCAGTTCGGCGCGCACCCTCTGGCGGTAGACATCGATGGGCACCCGGCCAGCGCCCGTCTCGTGCTGCCAGTAGGTCCAGCCGTTGCAGGACGGGGCGCCTTCGAGCGCGGCGCCGACCTGATGGATCGAGCCCGCCACGTCGCGCGCCACCAGCGTGCCGTCGGCCCGGACCTTGGCGCGGTGGCGACCGTCGACCGATACGAGCGTCGCACCGGGCGGCAGCAGGCCCCGCTCGACCAGATGGCCGAAGGGCACGCGCACCGCCGCGCGCTTGGCCGTGGTCAGCGCCAGCGCCGCGGGCTCGTGCGGCGCCACCGCAGCGATCCGGGCCCTAGCGATGGCGGCGTAGCGCGGGCACCGCTCGATGCCGATGAACCGCCGGCCCAGCCGCTTGGCCACCGCGCCGGTCGTGCCGGTCCCGAAGAACGGGTCCAGCACCAGCTCGCCCGGGTTGCTGGTGCCCAGGATCACGCGGTGCAGCAGCGCCTCGGGCTTCTGGGTGGGGTGCAGCTTTGCGCCGTTCTCCGAGCGCAGCCGCTCGGGCCCGGTGCAGAGCGGCAGCAGCCAGTCCGAGCGCATCTGCAGCCCCTCGTTCAACTCCTTCAGCGCCTCGTAGTGGAAGGTCGGCCTGGCCCCCTCGTCGCGCGCCGCCCAGATCAGCGTCTCGTGCGCATTGGTAAAGCGGCGGCCGCGAAAGTTGGGCATCGGGTTGGTCTTGCGCCACACGATGTCGTTCAGGATCCAGAACCCGGTGTCCTGCAGGCAGGCGCCGACGCGGAAGATGTTGTGGTAGCTGCCGATGACCCAGAGCGCCCCGCCGGGCCTGAGCACACGGCGCGCGGCGGCGAGCCAGGCGCAGGTGAAGTTGTCGTAGGCGGCGAAGCTCTCGAACTGGTCCCAGGCATCGTCGACCCCGTCGACCCGGGTGTGGTTCGGCCGGTGCAGCTCGCCCCGGAGCTGCAGGTTGTAGGGCGGGTCGGCAAAGATCAGATCCACCGAGCCCGCCGGCAGCGCCGCCATGCGCTCGACGCAGTCGCCGACCAGAACCTCGTCGCGCGGCAGGGCCATCGCACTCCGCGGGCGAGCCCGCGCTCCCTTCGGCGCCAGGCGCCCCGTCGTCGATCGGCGCGCCGCGGCGCCGGCTGGGTTTCAAGAGCGCTCCGCGCCGTGGGTATCCGGGCGCTTCGCGCGGTGTGGCCGTGGGGCGGCCGCCTCGCCTGGGCGCGATCGTCGGTGGCGCGCTCCGCCGCGGCCGCCTACCGACGCCGAAGGCGCCGGACCCATGGCGCGCCGGAGGCGCCCGGAGCATCCGGCAGCGCCACCCTGCCGGATGCCGCTATACACATCAACAAAACCATTTAAGAGCTTCTTTTACTGGTGCAAACGAGCGACGGTGCTGCGCCGTTGGGCCGAGTGTCGCCAGGGCCTCCAGGTGCCGCGCCGTGCCGTAGCCGCGGTTTTCGGCCCAGCCGTAGCCGGGGTGGCACAGATCGAGCGCCGCCATCATCGCGTCCCGCGCCACCTTGGCGACGATCGAAGCGGCCGCGATCGCCGCCACCGAGCCGTCGCCGCCCACGACGGCCCGGCCGGGCACGGCGAGGCCGCGCGGCAGACGCCGCCCGTCCACCAGCGCCGCCGCCGGCGACCGCGGCAGGGCGGCCAGTGCGCGGCAGAGCGCTGCGTCGTTCGCCGGGCCGAGGCCCATGGTGTCGATTTCCTCCACCTCGATCACCGCCAGGCCCACGGCCGCCTCGGCGCGGATCGCGGCGGCCAGTGTGCGGCGGCGCGCCTCGGGCACGCGCTTGCTGTCGTCCAGCCCGGCCGGGACCCAGCCCGCCGGCAGGATCACCGCGGCGGCCACCAGGGGACCGGCCAGCGGCCCGCGTCCGACCTCGTCGACCCCCGCGACGGGTGCGGGCAGGCCGGCGGCGGCCGCCATGTCCAGCGCCGGTGCAATGCGGGACGGCCGCACCATTACAGGGCCCACGGGCAACGGTGGGCGAGACGCCGTTCGCGACTGATCATGGGCCGAGGCTAGACCGCGCGGGTGGTCCTGCCCAGCGCCTTGGCCCGCGCACAGGCAGACCCTCCACACCGGCACGGCAAGGGCGCGGCTAAAACACGGGCTGGGGATGGATGCCGATGCGGATGCGGCGGGCGCCGCTTTCGGCAAAGGCGCCGATCATGTCGGACAGCGTCTCGACCGGCGCCGAGCCGAGGTCGGCTTCGAACTGGTACCCGCTGTCGGAGTTCCGCGGCCCGCTGAGGCTGTGCACCACACCCTCGAGATCGGGCGCCTCGTCCGAGAAGCGGGCCTGGAACCACTCCAGATACCAGCGGCGCAACGGGCGCCAGTCGGGCTCGTCCTCGGCCTGGGCATCGACCTGGATCAGCGCGCGGTCCCAGTAGAAGGGCGTGATCACCGACACGAACCCGTCCGCCTCGACCAGCGTGATGGGCTCGAACGACAGCAGCTTGGGGCTGCAGACCTGGCGTAGCAGCTGACGCTCGGTGCCGTTCAGCACCAACAGATCGCCCCGGCGGGGCAGGTTGAGCCGCCCCTCGCGCGCCACATGGCCGTGCGCGTTGCGATGCTCGGGCTCGGGCCGCACGTCGCAGCCGACGTCCAGCTTGCGGGCCATCACCTCGAGGATCTCGCCGACGGCGATATCACGCACCGGCTCCAGCACGTCCGTCAGGCGCGCATCCAGCCGGTTCACCGCAGCACCTCGCGGCTATGACCGGGTTGCGCCGGGATATCCAGCCGGCCGTGCGCGCCGCTCAGCGCACCGGTTCGACCACGCCCACGGTGTCGAGCGCCGCCTCCAGCGCCGCAGGCAGGCGCGAGCGTCGCGCCGGGGCCGCGCGCCAGGGGCCGAGATCGGGCGGCGCATCGCCGGGGGGCAGGTAGCGCCAGCCCTGGAACACCTTGCGCCGACGTGTCTCGACCCGCATCAGCGTGGGGTCCAAGACGATACCGCAGCGCAGGATCCCATCCTCGCCGCGGCACTCCTCGAACGTGTCGATCCGCTGGCGCACCAGGATCAGGCCCCGAATGACCCAGTACAGCGACCCGTGCTGCCCGCTCGACCGAAAGATCTCGCCATCGCGCCGAGGCCATTGGCGCGTGACATGCCGCGGCCGGGGATCGAGCCCCTCCGTGCGGCGAGTGTCGATGAGGTGCGCCTGCCATTCCGCGAGATCCTCGACCGTGTCGGCCCCGACACAGAGCTTGACCAGATTCAGGGCCTTATCGGTTGTGACGTTCTCCAAGACACTGCCCTCAACTGCGGAACTAGCGGGATTGTCGGCGTTGTAAGTCTTCGATTTGCAACTTCACGCGAAAGCGGCCGTCGGCGCGCGACAAGGGCGGCCGGTCAGCGCGCCAAGCCCAGGACATCGATCATGTCGTAGGCACCCGGCGGGCGGTCCAGCGCCCACAGCGCCGCACGCACCGCGCCGCGCGCGAACAGCATGCGATCGCCCGCGATATGGCCCAGCGTCAGCCGCTCGCCGGCGCCGGCCAGCACGACCGTGTGCTCGCCCACCACGTCGCCGCCGCGCAGGCTCTGGAACCCGATGACGCCCTCGGGCCGCACGCCGGTGATGCCGTCGCGGGCGCGCACGGCCGAGGCGGCGAGCGCAACCCCCCGCCCCTCGGCCGCCGCCTCGCCCAGCATCAGCGCGGTGCCCGAGGGGGCGTCGACCTTGTGGCGGTGGTGCATCTCCAACACCTCGATGTCGAAATCCGTCGGCAACGCGGCGGCGGCCTTGCGCACCAGCGCCATCAGCAGATTGACCCCCAGCGACATGTTGCCCGCGCGCACGACAGTGGCATGGCGGGCCGCCGCGGCTAGGGCCGCAAGATCCGGCTCGGCAAAGCCGGTGGTGCCGATCACGTGCACCAGCCGCGCCTGGGCGGCCAGGGCGGCGTGCGCCACGCTGGCCGCGGGGGTGGTGAAGTCCAGCACCACACGGACCCGGGCAAAGACCTCCAGCGGGTCCTCCTCGACCGCAATGCCCAGCGGCGCGCCACCCATAGCCGTGCCCAGGTCCTGACCGATCCAGGGGCTGCCGGGCCGGTCGGTCGCGGCGGTCAGCGCCAGCGCCGGGGTCTCCTGCACCGCGCGCACCAGCATCTGACCCATCCGGCCCGAGACGCCGACGACAGCGGTATCTGCGGCTGTCTCCACCGTATATGCTCCGATTCGGCCTGTTAACCACAGTATGTTGGATGTGGCCAAGGGCAAGGGCGGCGGAGCCCGGCTGGACAGGCTCAATCTTGGGCGCCTGCCGCGCGCAACGGCGCGGTGTCGGTGTCGCCCGGTGGACGCGCCAGCATCGGCCCGCCCTCCGGCGCCGCGACCCCCCAGCATTCGGCGATCGAGCTCGGCCAGTACGCCCTCCGCGTCGACGCCGTGTCGCCCGCGGCGGTCGTGACGCCGATCTGCGGTGCGTTGAACGGGGCCGACCGGATCGATGAGACGCTGCAGGGCTTCGACGCCTGGCACCCGCTGGGCCGGGCGGTCGGCCCGACGACGTGGCCGCGACCATCGCGTGCCAGCCGCTCGACGACGCGGCCCGGACGACCGGGGCGGTGCACGATGTCGACGGCGGCGCGATGGCGGGGCGTATCTCAGTCGCCTGCTGCGCGCGGGCCGAAAAGCCGAAGGCGGGCGCCGGGGTTGGCGCCCGCCCTCTCCTCGCTCCATCCTATGCGGCCCGGCTGCCCGCGGATCCCACAACACCCGATGTAGGGCCCAGCGCCTACCCAGCGGCGCCCAACCGCCGATCCCTCAACGATCACGAAACCATCCCATTCTGGCCGAAATGGGGCAGCGCGCCGTGGCTCGGAACAAATGCCGGATGTGTCCTTGAGGCCCGATGCCGTGGTCGGAAACAGCGGAAGACACCTGTCAGGCATTACAAGCGACGATACAAACGCTGAAACCGGATCGAGATCGTGTACGGCGGATTGAAGGACTGGCGGCTTGTGACACCCCGATACAACCGCTGCCCAAAGGTCTTCCTCTCGGCTATCGCCCTCCCAGCGACCGTCGTTTGTTGGCGATGAGCCCTGAGCCTGGGTCAAGGAGCGCATCTCGATACTCCAGAGCGAGACGCAGAAGCCGGTACGCTTCGAGCTGACGGACGGCACGCGGAAATCGATCAAGCATTGGCTCGCGCATCCAATGATGAACGGGCAAGAGTACCTGTTGCCCGGTCGCTTCCACGAGCCGTGGCACATCTCGGCGCGTCAGTCCGCGCGTCTTGTTCGCGATTGGGTGACGTCGATTGGGCTCGAGCCGCGTGCCTACGGTTCGCATTCCATGCGCCGGACGAAGGTGGCCCACATCTGTCGGGAGACCGGCCGCCTGCACGCCGCCCAGATCATTCCCGGCCACATCAAGATGGACCGCGCGGTCCGTCCGCTCCTTCAGCTTCGAGGTCGAGGACGCATTCGCGATCTCAGAGGCAGTCTAGATCTGATGCCGACGGGCCGCCCCAAGCGGGCGGCCCGACTGCGGGCGTTTGCCGAGCGCCTAGGTGCTGCGACGCAGTCCTCGGAACCGGGCATTCGGTGCACGTGCCTGCGCCGACGCCTGTAGCGCGGTCGAGGTGCGGACGGGGCGGTCGTTCCTTCAGCGTCGACGGACCGGACCGGCTTGGCGGCGGTATCATCGCGCCATTGTGGCGCGGTCCCAGGCTGCCTTGTCGGGCGATCCTTCGATCGTCAAGTGCGACGCTTCGTGGAACTCGACCATGTGGACGGTGATGGACGTGTCCGTGGCGATCGCAACGGCATAGGCCTCGGGCAATCTTGAGCGGGACAGCAGCGTCTTGTCCGGGAAGTTTGGAAAACTCGCGTGATTGGTCCCGCGCGGGGCGCTGACGGGAATGCCGAGCAGCGAGCCGGCCAGCGCTACGTGACAATGGCCGAAGAAGATGTGGCGGATGCGCCCAGCATGCGGCGCCAGCACATCGGCGAAGGCCCCCGCATCCAACAGCATGATCTGGTCCTTGGGTACGATATGGGTGGGGACCGGATTGTGGTGCATGAACAGAAAGACCGGGCCCTCGATCTCGGCCAGACGAGCCGCCAACCAGGCACGGCGACGCTCGCAATAGAACCCAGCGTGGGTGTCGGGCCACCATGTGTCCAGCGTGATGCCCGTCGCACCCGGCAGGGGAAACACCCGCTGCACGAAGCCCTCATCGTCGGCGCATTCGGGGAAGACGGAGAGAAAGGCATCGCGGTCGTCATGGTTGCCGATGCAAAGCTCAACCGGCATCGGCAGCGTCTCGAGGCGGGCGCGCAGGCGTCGATAATCGGCCGTCTCGCCCCAGTCGGACAGATCGCCGGTGATCACCAGGCAGTCGGCATCGGGATGGGTCTGCAGTGCATGGCTCAGCGCGGCTTCGAAGTTCGCGTTGGGGTCGCGGCCGCCGATCGTTTGACCGGGGGTCGTCAGGTGAATGTCGGTGAGCTGAAGGATCTTCATGGAGATCGGGCCTTCTAGGCGGTGAGGGCCGGCCCGAAGGTCGGCCCCGATTGGTGTGGAAAAGGTGGCTTCAGGAGCCCGGCATCAGGTCCTGGACTTCTTCGTCCAGTTCCTCCTGCAGTTCCTCCATGTCTTCGAACTCGCCGGTGACGATGCCCTCGATGCCGTCATAGATGACCTGCGTGACGGCGAGACCGTTGTCGCCCGGATAGGCCTGCCACTCGCGCAAGAGCGGGAGCTGACGCACGGCGGTCTCCTTGTTTGGGTTGTCCTGGTAGAAATCCGCCAGGATGATCTCGTTAGCGGCCTGGTTCGGCGGCATGTAGCCGGTCGTGCGGGCCACGTCCGCGGCACCCTCACCGCTGGTGATGAACTTCAGCCACTTCCACGCGGCATCCAGCACCGCCGGATCCTCGCTGGCCGAGACCAGCATGGCCGAGTTGCCGCCCGCGGGCAGGCCCATCGGCGCCTTGTCGATCCCCGGGAACTCCGCCGTCATCAAGGCGAAGTCGCCCTGCGCGCGCTCGACCGCGCCAAGCGCCGAGGTAGACCAGAACATCATCGCGATCTCGCCGGCCGAGAAGGACGCCAGCGCCGCCTTCCATTCGAGATTCTGCATCTCGCAGCCGGTGAAGATGTTGTGCATGGTGTTGAGCGCGGTGAGGCCGGCATCGCTGTCGATGCGCACATCGTTGCCGTCGACCGTCGCCTCGTCCTGGCTCCACATCAGCGCCTGCAGGAACCAGTTCCCGGTGATGTTCCAGCCCCAGAAGATCGGGTTCTCGACGCCGGCCTGCCGCAGTTTGACGCAGGTTGCAACGACCTCTTCCCAGGTCTTGGGGAAGTCCTCGGCGCTCTCAATGCCGGCCTTCGCCATCAGATCCATGTTGTAGTAGCCGACCGGCAGCGAGACAGAAAAGGGCAGGCCGTGCACGGCGCCCTCGAAGGTACCGAGGTCGAGCATCGCCTGGTGATAGCCGTCCTTCGCGAAATCGGCCTCCGCAGCGATGAAGGGCTCGAGCGACCTAGCGATGCCCTTCTCCACCAGGATCGCCTGGCGGTTCAGGCCCTGCATGGTCACGTCGGGCAGCTCGCCTGCCACGGCCTCGCGCAGGATCGTGTTGGTACCGTCCTCGTAGCTCTCGTAGGTGGCGCGGATCTTCACCTCGATGTTCGGGTGCGCCTCGTAGAACTTCGGCAGGATCTTCTCGTAGGTGACATCGAAGAGGTGGCTGTAGGGATAGGCGAACTCGATTGTCACCTTCTCCTCAGCGATGGCGCTACCGCCGAGGGCGGTGCTCACCATCAGAGCTGCGGCGATGGACGCGGCTGTCATCTTCATGTCATCGTCTCCTCGTTCTTGAGGCGGGCGGTCGCCAAACTCACCGCCTCGGGGGCTGTCCCTTGCGGGATCGGGCGGGGGCGGCGCGTGCCGCCTCCGTTTTCTCGGGTTACTTCATGCCGCTCAGCGTGATGCCTTCGATGAAGCGTCGCTGGGCGAGCAGGAAGGCCACGATCAGGGGCGCGACGATGATCGTCGCGGTCGCCATCATGGGCCCGAAGTTATCGCCGTCGGCATCGCCCTTGAACTCGCGGAGGCCAAGCGGCGGCGTGAACAGGTCGCGGTCGCCGGTGATGACGATGCGTGGCCAGAAATAGTCGTTCCAATGGGCCACCACGCTGAAGATCGCGAAGGCGAGCAGCGCCGGGATCGCGGTCGGCAGCATCACCTTCCAGACGATCGAGAACTCGGTCATCCCGTCCATGCGCGCCGCATCGATCAGGTCGTCGGGCACGGTCATAAAAAACTGGCGCATGAGGAAGATGCCGAAGACCGAGATCGTCCAGGGCACAATCAGTGCGGCATAGCTGTTCGTGAGCCCGACCTTGGCCAGCATGATGTAGAGCGGCAGCGCGATGGCATGCACGGGGATCAGCAGGCAGAACAGCACCAGGCCGAAGACCGCCTCGCGCCCCCAAAAGCGCAGCTTTGCCAGCGCATAGGCACAGGGCAGTGCGACGAGGACCTGGATCACGAAGATCGAGACGGTCACGATCACACCGTTCATCAGGTAGCGAAGCAGCGGCGCCTTCTCGAAGGCGGTCGTGTAGTTGTAGATGATCGGCGTCACCATGCAGTCTTCGACCGCATTGCCGAGCTTCACGCAGAAATCATCGCGGAAGAGTTCTTGGCTGCCAATGAAGCCGCCGGTGTTCTGCATGATCTCCGCCGGTGATTTGAAGCTGTAGCTGACCATCACGTAGAAGGGCAGCAGCACGATCACCGCGCCCACCATCAGGACGGTGTGCTTGATCGCCTCGGCAGTGGAGAAGCGCAGCATCGCGCCGTCGCGCGTGGGCGCGTGGGTTAGCGTAGCGTCGGTCATGCGTAGTGCACCTTGCGCTCGACCAGCCAGCGCTGGATCAGGGTCAGCATCATCATGAAGCCGAGGAAGCAGACGGTGATGGCCGCCCCGATGCCCACCAGGTTCTGCTGGATCGCCTTCTCGTAGATGGCGAACATCATCACATAGGCACTCTTCGAGGGACCGCCGCCCTGCGGATAGAAGGCCTCGATGGTGTCGAAGACCTGGAAAGAGCGGATGCAGGAGATCGTGACGACGAACACCGTCGTC
>JBCCMW010000077.1:0-13032 GCA_039026175.1 Pseudomonadota bacterium | reverse complement strand
GCGACGGCGCGGCGCATCGCGATCGTCTGTGCCGCGTTAGCTGCGGGCAATCTGATGGTCGCAGGCGCGGTGCTCTGGGCGGTGTACGGTCCGGGCGGCGGCGCGACGTTGATGGACTTTGGCGCGCTTTGGGCGGCTGGCGTGCTGGCGCTGCAGGGCGATGCCGCGGCGGCCTACGACCTGGCCGCCGTCACGGCCGTACAGTCCGAGGCGCTGGGCGCGCCGTATGCGCGCGAAATGCACTGGCTCTATCCCCCGGTGCTGCAGCTCGCGCTCACGCCGCTGGGTGCGCTGTCGCTGCCCGTCGCGCAGGCGGTGTGGACGCTGGCGACGCTGGCCTTGTACCTGGCCGTCGCCTGCGCGCTGGTGCCGCGGCCGGTGGCGCTGGCGGCGGCGCTGGCGCCGACCCCGGCGATCATGATGCTGGCGGGCGGGCAGACCGGGTTTCTGACGGCGGGGCTGGCGGGCCTCGCGCTCGTTGCGCTGGCGCGGGGCGGCACGCGGCGCGAGGCCTGGGCCGGTGCGGCGGTGGCGCTGCTTGCCTGCATCAAGCCGCCGCTGGCGCTGGCGCTGCCGCTGGTGCTGCTGTGGGCCGGGCGCTGGCGGGCGCTGGCCTGGGCGGCGGGCACGGGGATGGCGGCGCTGGCCGCGACGACGGCGGCGTTCGGCCCCTCGATCTGGCCCGCCTTTGCCGGCGGCGTGGCCGACGCGGTGGCAAACTTCGGCCGTGCAGGCACCGACGATCTGTTCGCCACGTTGGAGCGCGCCTTGCAGACGATGGGCGTGGCCGCCAGCACGGCGACGGTGGCGCAGGCGGCGCTGAGCCTGGGTGCCGTCGCGGCGCTGTTGGGCGCGCGGCAACTGGCGCCCGGTGGCGCCTGGGGCGACGGCCTGACAGCGCCCTGGCAGCGGGTCGACGGTGCGCCCTGGGCCGGCGGCCGGGTGCTGGGGCCGGCGGCGCTGGCGCTGGCGGGCTATGCCGCGGCCGTCGTGACACCGCGGGTGATGGAGTACGATCTCTTGTTGCTGGTTCCCGCCGCGTTGCTGCATGCGCGCCATGCCGCCGCGACGGGAGGCGTGCGGGCGGTCGAGACCACGGCGCTGGCCCTGGCGCTCGCGCTTCCAGCCGTCGATTTCTGGATCGGCCTGCCGCTCGGCTGGATCGTGGCACCCATGCTGATGGCCGCGCTGATCCTGGGCGAACGGGCGAGGGCCGCCGATCCCGGTTCGCGGGCGGGCGCCGCGCGCGCCCCGTCCGGCAGGACCATGGGTTAGTCCGGCAGGACCATGGGTTCGTCCGGCAGGGCCGCCGGTTCGTCCGGCAGGGCCACGGGTTAGTCCGGCAAAGCCACGGGGCCGATGGCGGCATAGCGGTCGCCGGGGCCTGGATTGCCCGGCGCGCTGGTGCCGGCCAACTGGTGCATCACGCCCCACATGGCATTGAGGCCCGTCTGCACCGCGCCCTCGACCCAGCCGGGCATGAAGCTGACGTCGTCGCCCGCGATGAACAGCCCCCGTTCGTCGGGGGCCAGGCCTGCCTGCATGAAGTGGCCGAACATGCGGTGGTTGTAGCGATAGTGCCCCGGCAGCGCGCCCTTGAACGCGCCCAGGAAATTGGGATCGGCCTCCCAGCTGACGGTGATCGGGTCCCCCAGCACGTGCGCGGCGATGTCCACCTCGGGATAGATCTTGGACAGCGCATCCAGCGCCAGCGCGGTGCGCCGCCCGGCCGACAGCGGCAGCACCTTCAGCGCGTCGGTCATCCAGGTGTAGCTGAGGCAGATGACCGAGGGCTGCGGCGGCGCGTGGTCGAACAGGTATGTGCCCCGCGTCAGCCGGTCGGTCAGCGTCATCGACATCGTCTCGTGCCCCGTCTTGGGGTCGCGGTCGCGCCAGAACGGCCGATCGACCATCACGAAGGTCTTGGCCGACTGCATGTAGCGCGTGCGATCCAGCGCCATCCACAGCTTGGCCGGAAAGAGCCGCTCCTCGGTGTCGATCGAGGTGGTCATCAGCCAGGACTGGCAGGTGGCGACCACAGCCTCGAACGCCTCGGTCCGGCCCCAGCGGTCGGTCACCGCGATGCCGCCGGTGCCACCGCGGCTGTCGTCGCGGCGCAGCGCCACGCAGCCCGGCCGCGGCGCACCGTGGTTCAGCCCCGCCAGCGACACGTCGGCCGGCCAGTGGGCGGTGCCGGCGCCGCCCTCGCGCCGCCAGAGCCCGAGGGGTACCTGCGCGGCCCCGCCCACGATCAGCCGCTGATCGGTGTCCTGCAAGGTCAGCGCCACGCGCAGGATTTCGAGCATCGAGTTCGCGAAGTCGCTGTCCCAGCCGCCGGTGCCGAAGCCGACCTGGCCGAACACTTCGCGGTGTCGGAACGACAGGGCGCGGAAGGCGCGCGATGTGGTGACGAAGTCGTAGAACGTGCGCTCGTCCCATGCCCGGACCAGCGGGTGCCACAGAGCGTGCACCGCCGCCGGGTCGCGCGCCGCGATGGCGGCCATCAGCGCGCCGACGCCGGCCTCCTCCTCCAGCGCGCGGTCATAGGCATGGGCGACCTCGCGGAAGATCGGCGGCAGGTCGGCCAGGGTCTCGGCATAGACGCGCTCGCCCTCGAGCTCGATCACCGTCGAGCCCGCGGCGGCGGTCAGCGGGTTGGGGAAGGGCGCGGTCGCCACCCCTTGCGCCGCGGCGTAGTGCCAGAAGCAGCTCGACGAGGTGGGAAAGCGCATCGCGCCCAGCTCGGCCACCACGTCGGGCGCGCCGTCGAAGGGCTGCGAGCGCAGGCGTCCGCCGATCTGCCCCGCTTCGTAGAACACCGGGTGCAGGCCGAGGCGCATCAGCTCGTAGCCGGCCACCAGCCCCGCCATGCCCGCCCCGATGATCGCAATCCGGGTGCCGAGCCGCGCCCCGGGCAGCCGGCCCAGCCCGGCGGGATGGTTCAGCCAGCGCTGGTAGTCGAAGGGAAAATCGGGCCCGAACACCGTGATCGCGTCGCAGCGGCCCGGCGCCAGGCGCGGGCCCTGGGGCGCGGGGTGCTGGCTCACGACCCCTCCCCTGCGAGCGGGCCATAGAGCGCCGGGCGGCGGTCGGCGAGATAGCCGATCCGCCGCCGGGCCGCGGCGGTCGCCTCGGGCGCAAGCTCGGCGGTGATCACGGCGGGGCCGCTGGGCGGTGCCTGGGCCAGCAGCGTGCCGTCGGCCGCGGCGATGCAGGACAGGCCGCAATAGGTGAACGGCCCCTCCTCGCCGACATAGTTGGCATAGACGACGGGCGTCGTGTTCTCCTCGGCCCGGGCGGGTACCAGGCGGGTGCAGACGCTCTGGAACGGCGCCATGTTGGCCGTCGGCACGGCCATCAGCCCCGCCCCCGCCAACACCAGCGCGCGCGCCATCTCGGGGAACTCGATATCGTAGCAGATCGCGAGACCGATGGCCGTGCCGCTGAGCGCCACCGGCCCCTGGATCGCGGCTCCGGCGACGAACTGCGCGCGGTCGACCTCGCCGAACAGATGGGTTTTGGCATAGGTCGCGCGCACGGCGCCCGTACGGTCGATCAGCCGCGCGGCGTTGAGCGTGCCGCCGGGCGAGGCGACGGGGCCGCCGGCGACCAGGGCGATCCCGGCGTGCTGCGCGATGCTGCAGACGCCTTCCCACAGCGCAGGGTCCGCGGCCGCATCGGCCACCGCCTTGGCCCCGATGGCATAGCCCGAGAGCGCCATCTCGGGGGTGACCAGCAGCTCGGCGCCCGCGGTGCGTGCCGCCCGCGCCGCCCGCGCCAGCGCGTCGAGCCGCGGCGTGGGGTCGGCGGCATCGTGCTGCCAGGCGCTCACCCGCATCGTGGCGGGACCGTGATCGCGTGCGGCATCGGCTGATCCTTCGGTCCGGCGGGGCGGCTCGGGACCCATGCTGCGGGATCGCTCGGTTGCGCGCAACGACCGGGGGCGGGACCGATGCAACCAAACCGTGCTAGGGTCCGACGCGGGGGACGCGCGACCCGGCCGGGTGGGCGCGGCGGAGGATACCGAATGTTCGAATTCGCGTGGGCGATGATCCTCGGGACGCCGGTGATCGCGGCCTTTGTGTTCGCCAGATTCCCGCTGCAGCAGGCGCTGTGTCTGGTGGTGATCGGCGGCTATCTGTTCCTGCCGATCCGGCCCAGCATCGAGCTGCCGGCCCTGCCGGACATCAACAAGCACACTCTGCCGCTGATCCTGGGCCTGCTGTTCTGTTATGCCGCCGCCCGCGGCAAGGGCTGGACGCCCGAGAAGGAGCACGACTGGGGCCAGAACACCTGGCTGCCGCGCTCGCAGTTGGGGCGCACCTGTCTGGTGCTGCTGCTGCTGGCGGTGCCGATCGGCACGTACCTGACCAACCGCGACTATCTGCCCCTGCCGGACGACCGGCGTGCCCTGGGCTACGCCGACATGGGCACGATGTTCTACAAGGGCGCGATGATCGCGCTGGCGGTGCTGTTGGGCCGGCGTTTCCTGTCCGACCCGCCCGGCCAGCGCACGCTCTTGATGACGCTGGCGCTGTTGGGGCTGCTGTACTGCGTGCCGGTGCTGATGGAGGCGCGGCTGGCGCCCCAGACCAACATCTGGGTCTATGGCTTTAACAATGTGAACTGGGCCTCGATCCGGCGCTACGGCGGGTTCCGCCCGCAGGTGTTCCTGGAATCCGGGCTCGATCTGGCGGCGTTCATGGCCACAGCGTTCGTGGCGGCCATCGCCTGTGTACGCCACATCCGCGACACGCGCCGCAGCCTGTGGCTGCTCAGCGTGATGGCGCTGTTCGTGGGCCTGGTGCTGATGCTGTCGCTGGGCGCGCTGGCGCTGGGGCTGGGGCTGGGGCTCGCGATGTTTTTCCTGTCGCGACGGGCGGCGATGTGGCTGGTCGCCGGCATCTCGGTCTTTGTGCTGCTGTACCCGATGGCGCGGGTCCACAACGTGGTGCCGACCCAGACGATGGTCGCCGCGGCCGAACTGGTGCACGCCAGGCGCGCGGATTCGCTCGAGTTCCGCTTCCGCCAGGAAGACCTGATCATGACCAAGGCCAAGCGCCGCCCGGTGTTCGGCTGGGGGATCTGGAGCCGCGGCAAGACGTTCGACCCCGTGCGCGGGCGCGAGGTGATCGTCGACAGCTACTTTATCCTGATCTGGTCGCAGTTCGGCTGGGCCGGCTACATCGCGATCTTCGGGCTGCTCACTTTCCCGATCATCATGATCGCCTGGCGACGCGAGGCGGTGGACCCCGACTTCGTGACCGTAGGTCTGGCGATGGTGGCCTGCGTGATGATGCTGGACCAACTGATCAACGCCTCGTCCTCGAACATCACGTGGCTGCTCTGCGGTTCGCTGTTGGGTCGGGCCGAGCGGGGGCTCGCCAAGGCGCAGGCCCAGGACCGGCGCGCCGCCGCGGCGCTGGCCAAGCATCGCCCCCGCATGCACGCCATCGGCGACCCGGTACAACCCGACGGGCACGTGCTGGCGCGCAAGAGCCGGACCGGCAGCAAGCGCCCGGTGCTGGCCATCGGCGCCCGCGACCGGGCCCGGGCGGCGCTGGCCAAGCGCGACGGCCAAACCTGACCGCGCCGCGCCGACCGGTCCTGCTCGCTAGGCGTCTGGCCCGCCCGTCTGGCCAGTCGTCTGCCCGGGCGTCTGGCCCGTCCGTCTGGCTCGGCGGCATGCTTGCGCCGGCCCGGGAGGGGCGTCGGATCAGAGCGGCGACATCACAATGGCGGCCACGGCGATTGCCAGGATCGTGCCCTCGATCGCCGCCTCGCGCCGCCAGTCGACGTGCACGTGCCGCCCTGTCGCCCACAGCATCAGCCACATCGGCAGAACGTTGGCGAACACCACCCCTGCGATGATGCCCTTGAGCCCGATCAACGGGTAGAGCGACAGGCTGACCGTGACCAGGATCAGGCTGGACGTCATCGCCGGCACCGCGATGCTGCGCGTGTCGCCAAAGGTCTTGAGCACGCCGTTCAGCACGAAGATCCGACGCGACAGGAACACCATGCTGAAGAGCGCCAGCATCGGTCCCGCGCTGTGGTACACCGGCTCGTAGATTGTCTCGATCAGCACCTCGGCGAACAGCCACAGCCCGGCCGTCGCCATCCCCGCCACGCACAGCACCAGCAGCATCAGCCGGTCGATCAGGCTCTGCAACCGCTCGGGCCGCAGGCGCTTGGTCTCGGAGATCACGCTGTTGACCAGGTAGCTGGTGATCGCGAACAGCCGGTCGAAGCCCTCGTACCACAGCCGCGCGATGGCATAGATGCCGATGGTGCGCGCATCGACCAGCACCGACAGGATCAGCCGGTCGCCGTGGTTCGAGATCAGCCCGAACGACGAGGAGACGATCAGCCACTTGCCGAAGTCCCAGATTTCCTGGCGGTACTCGGGCACCAGGCGCAGGCGCATGCGCGGCCCCGGCAGCCGGTGCGACAGCATCATCTGGGTTATGGGCGCGAAGGACGAGCCGATCAGCAGCGACCAGGGCGTCGGCTTGCTCAGCACCAGGATCACCATGGCGGTGCTGCCCACGACCTGGCTGATCAGCATGTTGCGATCGACCATGTAGATTTGCACGCGCCGGTGGGCCAGGAACTCGTTGGCCGAGTAGCAGCCCATGACCAGCAGCAGGAAGGCCGAAAAGGCGATCATCCCCGGCATGTCCGGGTGGCCCCAGGTCAGCTCGCCCAGATCCGTCTGACCCTGCAGCCACCAGAGCCCGCCGCCGGCGGCCAGCACCAGCACCGCCAGCACGCAGTGGCGGATCAGATGCACGGTCCAGGCGGTCTGCAGATAGGCCTCCTGGTCGCCGTGCTGGCTGCGGATCACCGCGCCGCCGATGCCCATGTCCGACAGCATCTGCAGGATGCCGTGGATCAGGAACACCGTGGCGATCAGGCCGAACGCCTCGGGCAGCAGCACGCTGGTGGTGATCAGGTTGGCGCCCAGCTTGAGGACGATCATCCCGCTGCGGCTGCCGACGCTCCAGGCCAGGCTCTCGACGCTGCGCGCGGTCAGCGACTGGCGATTGGCCATCCGGGTACGGAACCACGACACGGTGTCCTGGACGCGCGATCGGGCGCGCGCCCACTGACCGTTCAGCTTTGCGAGCGGTACCTCCACGGGAGAGGCTTACTGGAACACGTGTCTCTGCATGCTAGAGGCGTACCCCATGACGGGGGACAAAACGTGGCAGTCTCTCGACAGCATGTGGCATCAGCGAACGAAGTCGCATCTCTGCATCGACCACAGTCTCGTTCGGCAGGATCGGTGTGGTCAGACGCACCAGCGCGCCGTCCGAGCGACCCAGAATAATCGCATCGCGCAGCACGTTGAACTTGGCTGTCAGATCGTGGGCAGTCCGATCGCCGTACTGCTCGAACCAGTAGTAGACCAGCATCTTGGCCTGGCCCTTCTCGATCACCGCGCGGTTCACCGGCATCGGCGCGTCGAGCCCGATGGCGGGGCCTACGTCAGGGCGGTCCAGCGTGGCGATCTCCCACCCGCCGGCGGGCAGACAGACCTCGGGCGAGTGGATGCCGCCCTTGGTCTGGTCGGCGTACCAGGCGACGAAGAAGTCGACGCCCACCTTCTCGTCCGGTCGCGCATAGGTGGAATAGAGATAGTCGTCGGCGCCAAGACCCTGCTCGATGATCGGGTCCAGCCGGCTCATCCCGGTGCGCACCCACTCGCCCCCGCCCAACCGCTCGGGGAAGGCGCTGAGCTGGATGCGCTGGATCGGAGCCGAGCCGCGCTCGGGCGTCAGCGACCAGCCGACGGCGGCGACGGCCAGCAGCACCGTGGCGACCATCATCGCCGGCGACAGGCGCAGGTTGCGAATGCGCATGAACTGCGGCTTGAGGCCCGTGGTGTCGAGGTCCAGCGCATAGGCCAGCGTCATGCGCTTGCGCTGCATCATCAGCATCACCTTGGCCATGCCGAACAGCATCAGCACGCAGGCGATGAAGATCACCCAGCCCTCCATCAGGTGGCTGAAGCCCATCGCATGCTCGATGCCGAATTCGTTGACCAGCACGCCGATCATGCCGATCCGCACCGAGTTCATCAGCACCGTGATGGGTGCTGCGGACAGCAGCAGCACCGCCTTGTGCCACACCGGCCCGCGGTAGAGCGTCGCGAAGATGTACGAGAAGCTCATGATCGGGAACAGGTAGCGCAGCCCCGAGCAGGCATCGGCCACGTGCAGCTTGTAGACGCCGAGATCGATGATGTTGCCGTCCAGGAACACCGGCACGTTGGCAAGCTGCACCAGATAGACGCCGAACTCGGACGCGATGCCGCGTAGGAAGATCGACACCTTCCAGTACAGCAGGCCCGGCAGCGGCAGCATGAACACCAGGTGCAGCACACCCGGCCAGAAGTGGCGCCCCGTACGCCAGCCGAAGCTGACCAGCAGGATGCCCGCGACCCAGACGATGATCGAGTATGCGACGATGTCTGGGATCTGCGCGAACTTGCCCAGCATCGCCATCGCGATCGCGAGGCCGATGATCAGCACGCCCGGCCAGCGGTCGGTGATCGGCCCTTCGGCGATCGGCACGGTCTTGAGCTGGCGCAGGAACAAGAGGCCCGAGAGTACCGGGATCAACGGCCCGTGGCTGTACTCGGCCACCTGCCACGCCTCGAACAGCGCCTCGAAGCCTTCGCGGAAGACCACGACGGCGAGCAGCAGATTGAAGAACAGGATGGCCGGGCCCGTCATGGACCCGCTGACCTGGTAGCCGATGGCGCGCGTGCCGCGCCCGTCCGTCACAACCGACATAGCCACCTGCCCCCGAAAACCGCACCCGAATACCGACCAGATCCACAGACCGTGGCCGCGTGCTCCCCAACACGTCGCTAACCTACGGCACAGCGCGAAAGTCAGCAACCGACGGCACTGTGTCAGTCCCGGACAGCCTACGGTTTTTCACGAAAACGTTGACGGCTCGACAGGGTTGCGTGACCAGTCTCGGGGGTTTGAAGACGGGGGATGGCGACATGCGCATTTTGGCAACGGGCGGCGCCGGTTACGTGGGCAGCCATTGTCTGCGCCGGCTGGCTGGGGCCGGTCACCACGTGGTGGCGCTGGACGATCTGTCCGAAGGCAATGTCGCCGCGGCCGAGGGCCTGCCGTTGGTGCGCGCGGACGTGCGCGACCGGGCGGCCGTGGCGGCGGCGTTACGCGAGCATCGGATCGATGCGGTGGCGCATTTCGCGGCGCTGATCTCGGTGCCGGCGTCGATCACCGACCCTCGGGCCTACTGGTCGGTCAACCTAGGCGGCACCCACGCGCTGTTGGACGCGATGGTCGAGGTTGGGGTCAAGCGGCTGGTCTGTTCGTCGACCGCTGCGGTATACGACCACGCCGCGGCGATGCCGCTGTCCGAGCGGTCGACCCTGGCGCCGGCCACGCCCTATGGGTCCTCGAAGCTCGCCATGGAGCACCTGGTGCGCGACTACGCCGTCGCCTATGGCCTCGCCACCACGTGCCTGCGTTACTTCAACGCCGCGGGGGCCGAGGGCGACGGCAGCCATGGCGAGGCGCGGCGGGTCGAAAGCCACGTCGTGCCGCTGATGCTGGAGTTCGCGCTGGGCAAGCGGGCGGCGTTCAAGGTGTTCGGCACCGACTGGCCCACGCCCGACGGGAGCTGCATCCGCGATTTCGTCTCGCTGGACGACTTGGCCGACGCGCATGCCCTGGCGCTGGCAGCCGCCAAGCCCGGCGAGCCGGCGGTCTACAACCTGGGCACGGGGCAGGGCACCTCGGTGTTGGAGATGGTGGCCGCGGCCGAGACGGTGATCGGCCGGCCGCTGGGTGTCACGCACGCCGAGCGGCGCCCCGGCGACCCGCCCGTGCTGGTGGCGGACTCGAGCGCGATCCGCGAGGCGCTGGGCTGGCGGCCGACGTTGGGGATCGACGAGATCCTGCGCGCCGCCTGGGCCTGGCATGCCCGCCATCCCGAGGGTTACGGCACCTGGAGCAGGGCCTCGGCCTGAGCCACCGTCACGCGCGGGCCGCCGGGCCCTTGTACTCGATCAAACGACCGGCCCTGCCCGTCAGGCGCGCGGCCAGAAAGCGCAGGGCGCCCCGCGCCTCGTGCCATTTGGCGCGCCGGGTCCAGCGGGCATAGAGCGCCGCGTCCTGGGGACTGTCGCCGTGGCGGGCGACGCGGTAGCGCGCCACCCGGGCGTCCTGGGCCCGCAGCAGCAGCGCCAGCGCTGCCGCCCCCGCGCCCGGCAGCGCCGCCCAAGGCCAGCCGCCCGGGGTGACCAGCGCGGCAAGGGCGAGCAGGCCCAGCACGGCCAAGGCCGCAGGCGGGCCCAGGCCCCAGATCACCAGGCTGCGCACGCGGGCCACGTTATAGCGCTCGGGCCCCCGGCCGTGGCGCCATGCCCCTTCGGCCGCGGCCCAGCCGGCCCGTTCGCAGCGTTTTCGCCACTGTGCGCGGCTGGCGATGGCGGCGTCGTGGCGGGTCATGGGCGCGTCCAGTCGGTGGATGCGCCAGCCGGCGCGGCGCAGGCGCAGGCACATCTCGGGCTCCTCGCCCGCGATCAGGCCCCCGTCAAAGCCGCCGATGGCGCGGAACGCTGACAGCCGCACCAGCGCGTCGCCGCCGCAGGCCCGTGCCTCGCCGACGGGCGTGTTCCACTCCAGATCGCAGAGCCGGTTGAAGACCGACGCCTCGGGCGCCGTCTCGCGCCGCCGGCCGCAGGCGACGGCGGCATCGGCGTTGGCGTCCAGGAACGCGCGGGCGGTGGCGACCCACCCAGGCTCGACCGTGCAGTCGCCGTCGACGAATTGGACATATGCCCCAGCGTCGCTCGGCCCCGCGTCGCTCAGCCCCGCGTCCGTCAGCCCCGCGTCGCTCAGTCCCGCGTCGCTCGGCCCCGCGTCCGTCAGCGCTGCGACGCCCGCGTTGCGCGCCCGGGCGGCGGTAAAGGGGGTGGCGAGGTCCAACTCGACGACCGCGGCCCCGGCCGCGCGGGCCAGCGCGACGCTGCCGTCGGTCGAGCCGCTGTCGACATAGACGACGGGCGCGCACTGGCCCTGGAGCGAGGCGAGGCAGGCGGCCAGCCGGGCGCCCTCGTTGCGCCCGATCACCACGGCGGCGGGCAGGGTGGCGGGCTGGGCAGCGGGCTGGGTGGCGGGCTGGCCGGTGGGCAGGGTGGCGGGCTGGGTAGCGGGCTGGTCGGCGGGCGGCGGGGCCGTCATGGCGCGGGGCGGCGGGGGCGGATCCGGGCCGGCACGCCGACGGCCAGCATGCCGGGCGGCACGTCGCGGGCCACCACGGCGTTGGCGCCGATCACCGCGCCGTCGCCCACCTCGACAGCGCCGATGATCACGGCACCGACCCCGATATCGACGCCGTTGCCGATACGCGGGCGCGCGCCCGTGTCGGCGGTCGAGGCGATGCCCAGCGTCGTGTTCTGGCGGATGACTACGTCGTCGCCGACCCCGCGGGCCGAGACGACGATGCCGCCGAAATGCTCGATCTTGACGCGCCGACCCAGCGGCACGGCATAGGGCAGGCGGATGCCGCCCACGATCTCGCACAGCTTGAACATCACGCGGTAAACCACTGTGAGTGGGGCGCGCAGGAGCTTTGGCCTGACCCCCATGCGCCAGTTGCCGAAACGGTGCCAGAACAGCGCCCAAAAGCCCTGCGCCGAGAGATCGCCGTCGTGCGTCCGCAGATCCTCGGCCGCCAGGGCCCAAAAACCGATACCGGCCGGGTTGCGGTTGACGCGGCCATCGGGCAGCGCGCGGCGGGCCGGATCGTCAGGCGCGATCAGGCCGGGTTGGGTGGCCGGCGCGATCTCCGGGCCGGCGTCGGGGCTCACGCCGCCGGTTCCTCGGCGCGTGCTGAGGCGGGGGCTGAGGCGGGGGCGGCAGCGGGTGCAGCGTAGAGCGCGGGGTCCACGGCGCTGCAGCCGACCCGCGGCCTGTGGGCGACGCGCGAATGGCCGAACAGACAGGCGAGCGCGACATCGCGGACATAGCGCTGGGGCAGCTCGACGCGCCGCCCGCGCAGACGCCGCTGCAGCACCTGCACGATCAGCCCCGCGAGAAAGCCCAAGGCGGCGAGGCGCGCGCGGGCATGGCCCTCGTGGCGGATGAAGTAGCGAAGCCAGCTCTCGAACCAGTAGCGCGGCATACGCCCGCGGGCGGCCTTGCCGTCCTGCACGCCGGTGGTGGCGCCGGCGATGTGGGCGACGGTGGCGGCGGGCACGTGCCACGCCTCCCACCCCCGCCGCTGCAGCCGGCGCGCCATGTCAGTCTCGTCGAAGTACAGAAAGTAGGCGGCGTCCATGCCGTCCACCGCCTCGATCGCCTCGGTGCGGATCAGTTGCGCCGCACCGGTCACCCAATCCACCCGCACCGGATCGTCGCCCACGGCCGCCATCACCGGCGCAAGCCGCCGGACGACCGAAAGCCCGGTGTTGCGCGCGAACTCGCCCAGCGGCGAGGGATAGTTGAAAGCGCCCTGCATGATCGACCCGTCGGGGTTTTCCAGCTTGGGCCCCACGGTCGCGGCGCGCGGCTTGTCGACCAGCGTGGCGGCCAGTGCCTCGACCGCACCGGGGCGCACCTCGGCATCGGGGTTCAGCAGGAAAACGGCATTGGGTCGCTGCGCGCGGGCCAGCACGTCGGCGAAGACGATGTTGTTGCCGGCCGCAAAGCCACCGTTCACGGGCGCGTGGATCAGGCGCACAGCCTCGCCGGCAAAGGCGCGGAGCCCCGCCTCCAGCCGCTCGGCATCGCCGTCGGGCGAGGCATTGTCGACGATCACCACGTCGTGGCCGCGGAAGCGCTTGAGCTCGGTCAACAGGCTCGGCAGCGCCGCCAGGATCATCGCCGAGCCGCCGTAGTTCACGATCGAGACCGTGATAGTCAGGCCAAGCGGGTGCGCCGGGGCCGCATCGTCAGGCATGGCGGGCCCGGGCATGGCGGGCCCGGCGGCGCATGGCGTCGGCCGCCGCGCCGGGAAGGATCAGCAGACAGTCCAGGT
>JBCCMW010000076.1:0-13056 GCA_039026175.1 Pseudomonadota bacterium | reverse complement strand
GCAGTCGCGGCCGGGGCGCCTGGGCGCCCGCCGCGTCGGGCGGCCGGCCGTCGGACCCCACCGCAGGCGGCCGCACCCCGTCGGGACGCACCACGTCGGGCCGCACCCCGTCGGGCCGCACCACGTCGGACTGCGGGACATCGGGCCGCAGCACGTCTGGCCGCACCGCTTGGGGCCGCGTTGCGCCGGGCTGCGGGACGTCGAGCTGCGGGACGTCGGGTCGCACGATGTCGGGTGGCGCGACGTCGGTAGGCCTCTCGTGGGGCGGCGCCCCGTCTGGGGGTGCCCCATCTGGCGGTACCCCGTCTCGCGGTGCCCCGTCTGGCGGTACCCCGTCTCGCGGTACCCCGTCTGGCGGTGCCGCGCCGGACCGTGGGACGTTGGGGCGGGGGACGTTGGGGCGGGGGACGCCGGGGCGGGGGCGCTCGCTCACTCGGCCGCCCCGGCGGCTTCCAGCCCCGGTTCGCCGTGGGCAGCGCCGGCACGCGTCAGCCGCGGCGCATCGGCCGTGCCGCCCCGCCCGCGGCCCGAGAGCGAGGGATAGTCCATAAAGAACTGGTGCGCGTTGAACGCCGGATCCTCGTTCGACCCCTCGGGCGGGCCCTCGGCGCGCACGAAGGTGCCGTCCGGCATCAGCACCCAGGACTGCGCCTCGTCGCGCAGGTTGACGGCCATCACCTGCTCCAGGATCTGGTCGCGCACGGTGGGGTTGTCGATCTCGACCAGCGTCTCGACCCGGCGGTTCAGGTTGCGCCCCATCCAGTCGGCCGACGAGATGAACAGCCGCGCCTCGGGCGAGGGCAGACCGCAGCCGTTGCCGAAACAGCAGATCCGGCTGTGTTCCAGGAACCGCCCGACGATCGACTTCACCCGGATCGTGTCGCTGAGCCCCGGCACGCCGGGGCGCAGGCCGCAGATGCCGCGGATCACCAGGTCGATGCGCACCCCGTCGCCCGACGCTGCATAGAGCGCGTCGATGATGTCCGGGTCGATCAGCGAGTTCATCTTGGCCCAAATCCGCCCGGGCCGTCCGGCGCGGGCGTGCGCGGCCTCGGCCTCGATCAGCCCGATCAGCGTGGGCTTCAAGGTGTGCGGCGCGACCTGCACTTTCTCCAGCCCCCGCGGCTCGGCATAGCCGGTGGTGAAGTTGAAGATCTTGACCGCGTCGCGACCGTGCGTGGGCGAACAGGTAAAGAGCGACAGGTCCGTATAGATCTTGGCCGTGTTGGGGTGGTAGTTGCCCGTACCGAAGTGGGTGTAGGTGACCAGCTTGTCGCCCTCGCGCCGCACCACGGTCGAGATCTTGGCGTGGGTCTTGAGGTCGACGAAGCCGAACACGACTTGGGCGCCGGCGCGCTCCAACTGGCGGGCCTGTCGGATGTTGGCGGCCTCGTCGAACCGCGCTTTCAGCTCGACCAGGGCGGTCACGCTCTTGCCGTCCTCGGCCGCCTCGCACAGCGCCGCCACGATGGGGCTGTCCTTGGAGGTGCGATAGAGCGTCTGTTTGATCGCGATCACGTTGGGGTCGCGCGCGGCCTGCGAGAGGAACTGCACGACGATCTCGAAGCTCTCGTAGGGGTGGTGCAGCAGCATGTCCTTGGCGCGGATCGCCGCGAAAATGTCGCCGTCGTGGTCGCGCACCCGCTCGGGCAAGCGGGGCTGGTAGGGCGTGAACTTGAGATCGGGCTTGTCGTCGATCACCAGCTCGGACAGGGCGGCGATGCCGACCACGCCGTCGACCTCGATCACCTCCTCGGGTCGCGTCGCGCTCTCGCGCACGATCAGCTCGCGCAGCGCGGCGGGCGCGCCGGCCGACATCTTCAGCCGCACGACCTCGCCGCGGCGGCGGCGCTTCAGCGCGGTCTCGAACTCGCGCATCAAATCCTCGGCCTCTTCCTCGACCTCCAGGTCGCTGTCGCGCAGGACGCGGAAGATGCAGTGGCCGGCCTCGACATAGCCCGGGAAGAGCTGGTCCTGGAACATCTCGAGCAGGCCCTCCAGCGGCAGGAACCGCACCGCGCCGTCCTCGCGCTTGGGCAGCCGCAGGTAGCGCGCCAACTGCGGCGGCACCGGGATCAGCGCGTCAAGCGGTTCGCCGTCGCGTTCGCGCTTGAGGCTCAGCGCCAGCGCCATGCCGCCGTTGGCGATGAACGGGAACGGGTGCGCGGGGTCGATCGCCAGCGGCGAGAGCACGGGGAAGATCTGCTCCAGAAAGTGCGCCTCCATCGCTGCGCGTTCGGTGGCGTCCAGGTCCTCGGGGGCCACGACGTGGATGCCCTGCTCGGCCAGCTCGCCGCGCAGGCGCTGCCAGACCCGCTGCTGCGCGTGCTGCAGCTTCAGCGCATCGGCATCGATCAGCGCGAGCTGTTGTGCCGCGGTCAGCCCGTCCTGGCTGCGCGCGTCGACGTCGGCCATCACTTGGGCGCGCAGGCCTGCGACGCGGACGGTGTAGAACTCGTCCAGATTGTTGCCCGAGATCGAGAGAAAGCGCAGCCGCTCCAGCAGCGGCTGGCGCCTGTTCTCGGCCTCCTCGAGAACGCGCCAGTTGAACGACAGCCACGACAGCTCGCGGTTGAAAAAGCGCTCGGCGCTGCCGGGGATGACAGCGGCGGCATGGGTTGCGGGGATCTCCAGCTCGTCGGTCCGCAGAAAATCGGCACGCATCGCCTCGCTCCTCACGCCGGCGCGCCGAGGCGCCGCCTCTGTGGTCCGCGCCGCGCCCCGGAGCGGCGTCGGCGCTGCTGTATTTACCCGCGCGGGCTCTCGCCCGGCGCTCGGTCGTCCCCCGCCCCGGCTATGCCGGCCTCGCGCAGCGCGGCGGCGGCGAGCCGGGCGCCGACACGGCGGCGGCGGCGCCCGGTGGCGGCGGCATCGACGGCATCGACGGCCGCCCGTGCCCCGGCATACGAGCGCTCGGCGCGCTGCACCAGCAGCGCCAGCGCCGCCGGATCCAGATCAAGACCGCGATCCGCCGCCGCTTTCAGCATAACCAATGACAGAAAAGCGTCATCGGGTGCACCGATCTCGACGGCCGTGGTGGCAGCGAGGCGCGAGGCCAGGTCGGGCGTGGCCGTGGGCCAGCGCGATGGCGCGCCTCGGCCGGTCAGCAAGAGCCGCCCCTGTCCCGCCGCGACCAGGTTGATCAGGTGAAAGAGCCCGTCCTCCGCCGCCCGGCGGCCGCCGGGATGGCCCCTGGCGGGCTCGAGCGTGCCGAGGGCCTGCACATCCTCGACGACCGCCAGCGCCGCGCCGGCGAGGCCAGGCGCCGCCGCAGGGGTGACCGCGGCCACCGACACGATGCGCGCGCCCGCCACCGCGGCCGCCAGCACGGCGACCAGGTGCGACTTGCCGGCGCCTTCAGGTCCGGTCAGCGCCAGCCGCCCGTGCGGCCATCGTGCGGGGTCCATCACCATGGCGTGGGCCGCCCGGTTCGGCGCGCCCAGCACGAACGCCTGCGCCTCGAAGCCATCGCGAGGCGGCATCGACAGCGGAAGCTGGCGCAGGCTCACGCCGTGCTTCCCGGGCCGCCGTCCGCGCCCCCCGTCCCGCCGGAGGCGCCCCCCTTTGACCCGCCGGAGGCGCCCGCTTTCGATCCGCGTGAGGCGCCGCGCTTCGATCCGCCAGCGGCGCCCGCCTTTGACCCGCCGGAGGCGCCCGCCTTCGATCCGCCGGAGGCGCCGCCCTTCGATCCGTCGGCGGCGCCCGCCTTCGATCCGCCGGAGGCGCCGACCTTCGATCCACCGGAGGCGCCCTCCTTCGATCCGCCGGAGGCGCTCTCGGAGGCCCCTGCCGGGGTGACGGCACTTTCGGCCGCCGCGGCTGCCTTGGCCGCTACCGCTGCGGCCGCTTCCTGTTGGGCCGCCTGGCGGGCGGCGGCCGCGCGCCAGGCTGGGTCGCCGCGGTAGAGCCGGCCCTGTCGGTACTGCTCGACCAGGAACCGCGCGAACACGCCGATCATCGCCGCCGCCGGCACCGCGATCAACAACCCCACAAAACCCATCGCGAACCCGAAGACCGAGAGCGCCAGCATCAGCCACACCGGATGCAGCTTGACGTGCCCGCCGACCAGCTTGGGCGTCAGGTAGTTGCCCTCGACCACCTGGCCGATGACGAAGATCACCGCCACCGCCAGGATCGATCCCGGCTCGTTCCAGAACTGGCCCACCGCGATGCCGATCGAGATCACGCCGCCCAACACCGAGCCGATGAAGGGGATAAAGCTGATCACCCCGGCGAACATGCCCACCAGCAGCCCGTACTGCAGGCCCACGGCCATCAGCGCCACGGCGTAAAAGCCGCCCAGCAGAAAACACACGGTCATCTGCCCGCGCACGAAGCCCGCCAGCACGTCGTCCAGCTCCAGCGCCAGCCGTCGCACCAGCGCCTGGTGCTGGCGCGGCGCCAGATCGTCGAGCGCGCGCAGCAGCGTGTTCCAGTCGAACAGCAGATAGAACGCCACCACCGGCGTGATCACCGCGATGGTCACCAGATCGATCAGCGCCAGCCCACCGACCCACACCTGTTCGAGCACCCGCACCGACCAAGCCTCGGCCCGGCCCTGCAGCACGCCGATCATGCTCTGGAACAGGCTGCCCTCGTCCTGGATCTCGGGCACCAGCCGGCTCAGCGTCTCCTGCGCCATCCGCGCATGTTCGGGCGCGCGGCTGATCAAGTCGCGCACCTGCTCGATGATCGCCGGCACCAGCAGCATCGCGATCAGGAACGCCACGCCCGCCAGCGTGACGCTCAGCGCGATCGTGGCCGACAGCCGCGACATGCCCAACCGCTCCAGCCGGTCGGCCACCGGGTCGGCCAGATAGGCGATGATCATGCCCATGATGAAGGGCAGCAGCGGATCGGCGAAAATCCACAGAAGCGCGATGGCGGCGAGAAAGCCCAGGCCCCACCAACGCAGCTGCTCGCCAACGGTCATCGCGCCCTCCCCTGCCGGGGGCGCCGTGTGCGCCCGCGAACCCCTGCCATCACAGGGGTGCCGCGCGGCCGGGGTCAGGTCAACAGGGGCCTGGTCTAGCGGAACGGTCCGCGGCGCCGCCGGGCAGGCGCCGCAGCGCCCGCGGCATCCACGGCACCGCTCGCATCCGCGGCGGGATCAGTCGCAGGCGCCGCTGTCGCGCAGGCTGCCGCCGATCCAGGGGTTGCCCTCGCGCAGCGCCGAACAGTCGACCGACACCGCGGCGTCGGGCGCCTTCCTGCCCGCATCGACGCTGGGCACGGCGAGCGTCGGCGCGGCGACCGTCGGCACGGCGAGCGTCGGCAGGGCGGGCTCGGCGCTGGCGGGCTCCACGATGTCGTGCTCCACCTCCTTGAAGGCGCACTTGCCGCTGGCCAACAGGCTGTCGGTCACGAAGGGATTGTTGGCCGGCGCATCCTCGCAGGGCGCCACGGCATCGGTCGCGGCGACCAGGCCCGCTGCCTGTGCGCTGCCCTGCTCGGCCGGCGCGAAGGTGGGCATCGGCAGGCCCGCGGTCTCGACCTGCCCGGGCTCGGCGATCACCGCCTCCAGCGCCAGATCGCAGGCCTCGTTCTGCAACAGGCTGCCGGTGACGAACGGGTTGGCGGCACTGTCGATCTCGATGACGCAGTCGTCCTGCGCCTCGCGCACCACGTCGCTGGTCCCGCCGCTGGCCGCATCGACCGGGATCGGGGCCATCAGGCCGACGGTGGGATCGGCCTTCGCCTCGGGCTCGGCGATGGCGGGCTCGAACGCGCCGCCCCCGCCCGCGTCCGAGGGCAGCACCACGGCGAAATCGGTCGTCGCTGCGACCCGCGGACCCGCCGAGCCGGCGGCGATCGCGCTCGGCGCCATCTTGCTGCCGGGTTCGATCGTCGCGGGGCCGGGGGCGGACAGCTGCATGGCCTGGCGCTCGGCGCTGTCTTGGATCGAGAGGTCCGAGACCAGGCCCATGGCATCGCTCGCCACCACGCCCAGGGTCACCGCGCCGGCAATCAGCGCCCCGGCGGTAATGCTCATCCAGTCCAGCGTCATGGCGCCCGTCTGGTCGCCGACGAACCCGGACATCGAGCAGCGACGGCAGAGCACGCGCCGTCGGATCTTGGGGGTACGCACAACCGAACTCGCCACTGGCACCATCATCGGAAGCGCTCTCTTCCACTCGTCACCACACACCGTGCAGAGGCTGCGAACAAAACGTGTCGGCACTGAGGCCGCTCGCGTCTCAATACGGCACATAATGACGAGATTACAGGGGCTTACGGTTGTTATCCACCAACTAGACGACGAATTGCTCGCGGATGATGCGCTCCTCCAGCGAATGCCCGGGGTCGTACAGCAGCCGCATCTCGATATCGTCGGCCAGCGCGACCTCGACCCAGGTCACGTCGCGGACCTCGACATGGTCGGCGGTGGCCGACACCGGACGTTTCAGACCCTCCAGAATGTCGAACCGCACGCGCGCCTCGTAGGGCAGCATCGCGCCGCGCCAGCGCCGCGGCCGGAACACCGCCACCGGCGTCAGCGCCAACAGCCGCCCGCGGATGGGGATGATCGGTCCGTGCGCCGAGAAATTGTAGGCCGTCGATCCGGCCGGTGTCGCCACCATCACCCCATCGCAGATCAGCTCGTCGAACTGCACCTCGCCGTCCACGCTGACCCGGATCTTGGCGGCCTGGCGCGTCTCGCGCAGCAGTGCCACCTCGTTGATGGCCAGCGCCGTCACGCCATTGGGCCCGTGCTGCGCCGTCATCCGCAGCGGGTTGATCACCGCGCTGTTGGCCGCCTGCAGCCGCGCATGCAGCGCCTCCTCGCGGTAGGCGTTCATCAAAAAGCCCACGGTGCCGCGGTTCATGCCATAGACCGGCAGGCTGCGACCCATGCTGGCGTGGAGCGTCTGCAGCATGAAGCCGTCGCCGCCGAGCGCGACGATGCAGTCGGCCTCGTCCATCGACACGTGGCCGTACAGCGCGCGCAGCCGCTCGGCCCCCTCGGCCGCATCGGGCGCCTCGCTCGCCGCGATGTGCAGGCTCTCGAAACCCAACCCCTGACCCCCTCGATTTCAACAGGTGAAAGATGCTTACCAATCGAAGAGCTGCGATGTCTTTTCGCGTGCAGCCGCCGCGCGCCCTCCCCTATGTTGCGCGCCAGCGACAAGGGCGGGGCCGCGGGCTGCCCGCCGCTCAAATCAGGAGGGAAAGCCAGATGGACGCGAAAATCCAGGATGCCGGGTTTTTTGCCGAAGATCTCGCCACCCGCGATCCCGATATCTTCCAGGCGATGGTCGGCGAGTTGCGCCGCCAGCAAGAAGAGATCGAGTTGATCGCGTCCGAGAACATCGCCAGCCGCGCCGTGATGCAGGCGCAGGGCTCGGTGATGACCAACAAGTACGCCGAAGGCTATCCGGGCCGGCGCTATTATGCGGGCTGCGAAAATGTCGACGTGGCCGAGCAGTTGGCGATCGACCGGATCTGCAAGCTGTTCAACTGCAAGTTCGCCAACGTGCAGCCCCATTCCGGCGCGCAGGCGAACCAGGCGGTGATGCTGGCCACCATCAAGCCGGGCGCCACGATCCTGGGCATGGACCTCGCCTCGGGCGGGCACCTGACGCACGGCGCCAAGCCCAACCTCAGCGGCAAGTGGTTCAACGCGGTGCAGTACGGCGTCAGCAAGGACGACCACCGCATCGACTATGACGCCGTCGCCAAGCTGGCCGAGGAGCACAAGCCCGCGCTGATGTATGCCGGCGGCTCGGCCGTGCCGCGGGTGATCGACTTCAAGAAGTTCCGCGAGATCGCCGACAGCGTGGGCGCGATCCTGCACGTCGACATGGCGCACTTCTCGGGCCTGGTGGCGGGCGGGGCGCACCCCAACCCGCTGGACCACTGCCACGTCGCCACATCGACCACGCACAAGACCCTGCGCGGCCCACGCGGCGGCATCATCCTGACCAACGACGAGGCGCTGGCCAAAAAGTTCAACTCGGCCGTCTTCCCGGGCCTGCAGGGTGGGCCGCTGATGCACGTGATCGCCGCCAAGGCCGTGGCCTTCGGCGAAGCGCTGCGCCCCGAGTACCGCGCCTATATCTCCCAGGTGGTGAAGAACGCCCAGGCGATGGCGGCCGAGCTGATCAAGGGCGGGCTCGACATCATCACCGGCGGCACCGACACACACCTCTGCCTGGTCGACCTGCGGCCCAAGGGCGTCAAGGGCAACGAGGCCGAGCAGGCGCTGCTGCGCGCCCACATCTGCTGCAACAAGAACGGCATCCCGTTCGATCCCGAGCCGCCGATGGTCACCTCGGGCCTGCGCCTGGGCTCGCCCGCCGGCACGACGCGCGGCTTCAAGGAGGAGGAGTTCCGCGAGGTCGGGCGCCTGATCACCGAGGTGATCGACGGGCTGGCCAAGAACGGGGTCGAGGGCAACGCCGCCGTCGAAAAGACGGTCGCCGACAAGGTCAAGGCGCTGACCGGCCGCTTCCCGATCTACCAGGCGCTCTGAACCCATCGTCGCCGACGCGGGCGTCGCCGTTTCGACGGCGGCGCGTTTATCGTTCGCGCCGGGCAATTTGTCGAGATCGCATCCTGTCCGCGGCATGGAATGGGGAGCGTGAGGGGCGTGACGCCGCCCTGCCCCTGCCTACCTGTCCGACCTGGGCATCAGGAGGCAGGAACGATGCAACGACGCACCCTTCTCGCCGGGCTTGGCGCGACCCTGGGCGCGGCCGCGGGCGCCGCACTGGCCGTGCGCCCCGCCGTCGCGGCCGACAGCGCCGTGCTGGACCGGCTGGCCGAGCCCGGGACGCACGCGATCATGCGCCACGCGCTCGCGCCAGGCACCGGTGACCCGGGCACCTTCGCGCTCCGCGACTGCAGCACCCAGCGCAACCTGGATGCCCGCGGGCGGGCCCAGTCGCGCGCCACCGGGGCAATGCTGCGCGCCGCCGGCGTGCGGATCGATGCGGTCTGGTCCAGCCAGTGGTGCCGCTGCCTCGACACCGCGCGGCTGCTCGACCTCGGGCCCGTGGTCGAGGAGCCGTCGCTCAACAGCTTCTTCTCCGCCCGCCATCGGCGCGACGAACAGACCCAGGCGCTGCGCGAACGCCTGGCCGCGCAGCCGCCCGCGCGGACGCTGATGCTGGTCACGCATTTCGTGAACGTGCGTGCGCTGGTGGGCGAGACCGCGACATCGGGCGAAATCGTGGTTTTCCGGCTGCGCGACGGCCGGGTCCGGCCGCTCGGCACCGCGCTGGTGCCTGCCTGAGTGCGTTTGCCGCACCTCTCCTGCCTGTGGCACGGACAGCGCAGATATTGGGGCGTGCGCAAGCCGGTGCACAAGGGGCACGGATCGCGCTATATACCGTGGGTCATAGCCGGAGCCTGACCCCATGCGCTGTCCCTTCTGCGGAAATGTCGACACCCAGGTGCGCGACTCGCGCCCCGCCGAGGACCATGTGGCCATCCGTCGGCGGCGGCTTTGCCCCAGCTGCGGCGGGCGCTTCACCACCTACGAGCGGGTGCAGCTGCGCGATCTGGTGGTGGTCAAAAAGAACGGCCGGCGCGAGGCGTTCGACCGCGACAAGCTCGCCCGTTCGATCCGCATCGCGCTGCAGAAGCGCCCGATCGAGGCGGAGCGCGTCGAGCAGATGATCTCGGGCATCGTGCGCCGGCTCGAGAGCATGGGCGATGTCGACATCGCGTCCGACACGATCGGCGAGATCGTGATGGAGAGCCTGGCCCGCATCGACACCGTGGCCTACGTGCGCTTCGCTTCGGTCTACAAAAACTTCCAGGAAGTCGCGGATTTCGAGGACTTCGTCTCCGAGCTCCGCCCAAAGCCGGGCGCGGACACCGCGCCCGAGCACTGAGCGCCCGGGCCCGTGGCTGGGCCGGAGACGGCGCCCACCGACGGGCCTACGGACGGGCCTACGGACGGGCCGGCGGACGGCCCCAAGGCGGATCCCAACGCCGGGCCCACGGCGGATCCCAAAGCCGGGCCAGGCGCTGCACCCGACCTGGGGCACAGTGGGGGCCACGTAGCGCGCCATGTTTCGGGCCCGGCTCCGAGCTCGGCTCTGGGCTCGACCCTGGGCTCGGCTCTGGGCTCGGCTCTGACCTCGGCTGTTGGCGCGGATCTGGGCTCGGATCTGGGCCGCGTTCCGGACACGGTTCTGGGCCAGGACCAGCGCACCGTGGATCGGCGCTGGATGGCCGCGGCACTCGCGCTGGGGCGGCGGGGCCTTGGCCAGGTGGCACCCAACCCTGCGGTGGCGGCGCTGATCGTGCGCGACGGTCGCCTGCTCGGCCGTGGCGTCACCGCGCCCGGCGGGCGGCCGCATGCCGAGGTCGTGGCGCTGGCCCAGGCCGGCGCCGCAGCGGCGGGCGCGACGGCCTATGTCACGCTCGAGCCCTGCGCCCACCACGGCCGCACGCCGCCCTGTGCCGAGGCGCTCGCCCAGGCCGGGATCGCGCGGCTGGTCTGCCCCATGCGCGATCCGGATCCCCGTGTGTCGGGCCGCGGGTTCGAGCGGCTGGCCCGTGCCGGCGTGGTGGTAGACGTGGGCCTGATGGCCGAGGAGGCGGCCGCGGCAAACGCCGGATTTCTCTGCCGCATCGGCCGGGGTCGGCCGTGGCTGACGCTGAAGCTTGCCAGCACGCTGGACGGGCGCATCGCCACCGCGACAGGCGAGAGCCGGTGGATCACCGGGCCCGCGGCGCGGCGGCGCGTGCATGCGATGCGCGCCGCGCACGATGCTGTGCTGGTGGGTGCGGGCACCGCGCGGGCGGACGACCCAATGCTGGACGTGCGCGGTTTTGGCGACCGTGTGGCCCAGCCGGTGCGCGTGGTCGCCGACCCGGGGCTCAGCCTGCCGACCGACAGCCGGCTGGCGGCCACCGCGGGCCAGCAGCCCGTTTGGCTGCTGCACGCGCCGCTGGTCCAGGGCGATGGTGCCGCCGCGGCCCGGGCCGCGTCGCTGGCCGCGCGCGGGGTGGTGTTGCGGCCCGTCCCCCTGGCGCCCGCGGCCGGGGTCCCACCCGAGCCCGTCTCCCGGGACACACCCCAACCGGCCGGCATGGCGCAGACGGGTCACGCCGCGCCGCCGCGGTCGGATGCGGCAGCGCCGGCCGGCACGGCTGGGCACGGGCGCCAGGGCCACACAGCCGGGGCGGTAGCCGGGGCGGGGGCCGTAGCTGGGGCGGGGACGCTGCTGTCCGATGCCGACACCGCCGCTGCCCGCTTGCTGGCGGACAACGGTGGGCCGGGTGACGGCCGGTTGGGCGCTGCGGGGGCGGGCGATCCGGGGTCGGGCGATCCGGGGTCGGGCGATCCGGGGCCTGATGCTCCGGGAGTGGGCACTGCGGGGGCGGACACCGTTGGGGCGGGTCCTCCGCGTGTGGGCGCCGTCGAGGCGGGCGCCGCTGGGGCAGGCACTGCGGGAGCAGGCGATGCGGGGCTAGTCGCTGCGGGGGCGGGCGCCACGCCGCTGGCCGATGTTCTGCGGCGGCTCGACGTCGCGGCGTTGGCGGCCGATCTCGGCCGTGCCGGGCTCACCTCGGTGCTCTGCGAGGGCGGCGGCGCGCTGGCTGCCGCCCTGCTAGAGGGCGGCGTCGTTGACGAGATCGCCTGGTTCACCGCGGGCCGTTGCCTGGGCGCCGGCGGCACCCCGTCGGTCGCGGCACTGCCACCCCGCCCGCTGGCCGAGATCGAGCGGTTCGCGCTGGTCGAGGTCGAGACGTTGGGCGACGACGTGCTCACGCGCTGGCGGCTGTCGCCGGTCTGACCCTGCGGCCCGTCCTCGCGCGACGGGGCGGCCGGGGGCTGCATGGGCTCGTCGCGCCGCGCGGCGATGGGCGCGCTGCGCGACGGGCGCAAGGTGGGGCGCTGCACCGCGGCGGGCACGGCGTGGGCGGGCGTATCGCCCCAACCCAGGATCGCCGACGCCAGCGCCGAGGCTCGGCGCGGCCGCACCGTTTCCGCCAGCGGGACCGAGGCGACCGTGATCGGGGTCCGCCGATGCGGCACCGCCCCGCGCGGCGGCAGGACTGGTCCCGCGTCGCCCGCCGCGGCCGCGCCGCTCACGGGTTCGCGCGCTCGACGCGCCGCGGGGTCGGTCGGGGCGGCCGCTGCCCTCCCGGTCCGTTTGCCTGGCCGAGACGACGCCAGCGTGTCGGTGGCTGAGTTCCCGGCATCGACCGCCTGCTGCGGTGGCGCGGCGCTGGCTGTTGCCTGTTGGGACTGGGCCTGCGGCCCGGGTCGGGCCAGCGACGGCGGGGGCGACGGCAACGGCGAGGGCGAGGGCGCGGTTTTGTCGTGGGTGGCGCGCGCGACTGTCGACGCGGCCCGCCGGCGCGCCAGCAGCCCGTGGGTGCGGGTGGCGCGTACGCCGGTGGACCTGGGCGCTTCCCCTTGCAGCCGCGCCCCTGGGTGGCCCATGGCCGCCGGCGGCGGCGTGTCGTGCGCTACCGAGGTTTGGGTCGGCGTCGTCTTGGCCGGCATGCTGCGCAGGGCGGAGCGGCCGAGGCTGGGGGGCGACGGCCTGCGCGTCGCGACGACCGGCGGTTGCGAGGCCGGATGCCCTGGCGCCGGGACGCCGAAGGGGGCGGTCTGCCGCCGGCCCCGCGGCGCCAGCGGCGGGCGGCACGCTTTGGGCGTAGGCGCCGCGTTGCCAGCAGCGGCAGCGGCGCCGGCAAGGCCAGCCGCATCCGCCGGTCGCGGCACGCCTCCTCGGCGCCCCACGGCGCGGCCGGCCGACACCTCGGCTGGCGGCTGCGGCGGGGCGACCCAGGCCACCGCGGGGCCCGGTGCGCCGCCTCGTGCGGTGCCCTGTCCGGTGCCCGGTGTGGCGCCCGGTGCGGGGCCCGGTGCGGGGCCCGGTGCGGCGCCCGGTGCGGGGCCCGGTGCGGCGCCCGGTGCTGGGCCGAGTGCGCGGCCCGGTGAGGAGCCCGGTGCGGTGCTCAGGGCGTGGCCGAGTGCGGGACCCGGTGCAGTGCCCGGTGCGGGGCCGAGTGCGGGACCCGGTGCGGGGCCCAGTGCGGGACCCGGTGCGGGGCCCGGTGCGGGTGCCGCAGGGTGAGCGGGCGCGG
>JBCCMW010000075.1:0-13148 GCA_039026175.1 Pseudomonadota bacterium | reverse complement strand
GCGCCAATGTGCGCGCCAGACAGGGTGCCGGCCCGCGCGCCGATGTGCGCGCCCGACAGGGTGCCGGCCTGCGCGACGACATGCGCGCGAGATAGTGTGCCGGCGCGCGCGCCGGAAGCTTCCATGAGCGCCGCGCCATGAGCGTCGTCGACGCCCCGCGCCCAGCGACCCTGGCGCTGCCCTCGGGCGAGCGCGCGGTGGGCGCGATGTTGCTGGTCATGGCGCTGGCCATGGTCGTGGGGCGCGATCTCTTGCCGGCGTTTCTGATGCGGGTGCCGGACTGGGCGGTGATCCCCTTCGCCGACGCCATCAACTGGCTGTTCGACCAAAAGGAGGAGCTGGGCCTCATCCACCTGACCCGCGCCGTCGCCGACGCGGTGCAGTGGCTGTTGGATGTCACGGCCAACATCCTCTACGGCAAGCGCCGCTGGCCGCGGGTCGAGCCGCTGCCCTGGACCGTGGTGGCCGTTACTGCGGGCGTGGTCGGCCACGCGCTGGGCGGCTGGCGGCTCGCGCTGCTCGGCGCCGGCACCTTTGCCTGGATCGCGCTTTTGGGGCAGTGGAAGTGGGCGATGGAGACATTGTCCGTCATCGTCGTCGCCACGCCCATCACCGTGGTGCTGGGCCTGGCGCTGGGTACCTGGGCCTGGGCACGGCCGGGGGTCGAGCGGGTGCTGACCCCGCTGCTGAACGTCGCGCAGTCGCTGCCGCACTTCGCCTACATGATCCCGGTGGTGGTGTTCATCGGCGTGGGCCCCAAGGCGGGCGCCATCGTCACCATGATCTTCGCCATGCCGCCGATGATCCGGATGACGATCCTGGGCCTGCGCAAGGTCCCGCCCGAGGTGGTCGAGAACGGGCGCATGTGCGGCGCCACCCAGTGGCAGCTGCTGGTCTATACCCGCCTCGCCTCGGCCCGGACCGAGATCCTGGTGGGCGTCAATCAGGTCATCATGCAGTGCCTGGCGATGGTGGTGCTGGCCAGCTTCATCGGGATGCCGGGGCTGGGGCAGAAGCTGTTGCAGCTGCTCCAAGCGCTGAAGATCGGCCGCTCGGTCGAGATCGGGATCACCATTGTGCTGATCGCCGTGCTGCTGGATCGCTGCTCGAAAGCCTGGGCGATGCGCCAGCCCACCCACCACGAGCCGGGCACGCCGTTCTGGCGCCGTCACGGACATCTCTGCGCCTGGATCGGGCTGACGGCGGTGGCCTTTGCGGCAGCCCAGGCGACGGACCTGGCCTACGAGATCGGGCGGCGCCAGGCGTTTTCGATGTCGCGCGAGATCGACGCGGTGGTCGACGCGGTGATCGTGGCGATCAGCCCGGTGACCGAGTGGCTGCGCTGGTTCCTGATCGTCTGGGTGTTCATCCCGCTGCGCGACGGGCTGTTGTGGCTGCCGACGGCAGCGGTGCTGCTGGGGCTTGCGGGGCTGGGGTGGATGATCGGCGGCGCGCGCTCGGCCCTGGTCTGCCTGGGGTACTTCGGCTTCATCGCCCTGTCGGGTTGGTGGGACCGCGCGATGATCACGGTCTATATGGTCGGCGTCGCGGTCGCCATCGCCTCGGCCATCGGGCTGCCGCTGGGGATCTGGGCCGCGGCGCGCGAGGCGCGGGCCAGGGCGATGCTGCTGGTCTGCGACACCGCGCAGACCTTTCCCAGCTTCATCTACCTGATCCCCGTCATCATGCTGTTCGGCGTCAACGACGTCGCGGCCATCGGTGCGGTGGTGATCTTCGGCGCGGTGCCGATGACGCGCTACACGATCGAGGGTCTGCGCGGCGTGCCCGCCCACCTGATCGAGGCGGCCGACATGGCGGGGGCGACGCGGCGCCAGAAGCTCTGGGCCGTGCGGCTGCCGCTGGCGCTGCCGACGATCATGGTGGGGCTGAACCAGACGGTGATGTTCGCGCTGTTCATGGTGATCATCGCGGCCTTCATCGGCACCCAGGATCTCGGCCAGGAGATGCAGCGCGCCCTGTCCTCGACCGATGTGGGCAAGGGCCTGGTCCTGGGCCTGGCGGTCGCGTTCATGGGGCTGATGGTCGACCACCTGATCACCCGCTGGGCGGCCGCGCGCCAGCGCGCGCTGGGGCTGGCGTGACAATGGCGGCGCGCCCGTCCCCTGCCGGCCGGCTGCGGAGAGCGCTGTGACGCTGCTGGCCCCGACGACCCGGCTGCGGTTCGAGACACCGTACGAACGGGCCGGCGTGCGGGTCCCGGGCCTGCCCATGCTGCCCCACGGGACCGAGCGTCATCCGGTGCCCGGCGGCGGCTCGCGCGCCCTGCGGGTCGAGGCGGGGGACGCCATCGGCGTGCTGGACGTCGAGGGGCTGCAGGCGGCCGAACTGGTGTTCTTCGCGCCCGACGGCCGGTCCGATGCCGGCATGCTGGGGCTGAAAGGCCGGGGCGCGCCGGCGGGCCTGCAGTCGGCGCTGCGGGCCGACCCCTCGGGCCGCCGGGTGCTGCGCGCGCTCGAGGCCGCGGGCTTCGACATCGGCCGCGCGGACGCTGCACGGGTGCTGGGCGACGGCTCGCGCCCCGGCGACATGGCACATGTCGAGGCCGCCTCGGACGGGCTGCTGATCGTGTGCGCCCCGGGCCCGGCGGGCGGCATGGCGCCGGACGGCCAGGACACGCCGAGCGAGCTGATCGTCTACCTCCGCCGCGCGCGCCCGGGGCCCGCCAAGGGCGGCCTCGCCCCGCCGCCCCCGCTGGCCGACCCGCTGGCCGATCTCAACATCCAGCCGGGTGCGGCCAAGGGCTACGAGGTCCGCCGCGGCCAGTTCATCCAGATCCTGGACGTGCAGGGCCGCGAATGCTCGGACTTCCAGGCGTTTTCCCAGGCCGCGCTGGACCGCGGGCTGGAGCGCGAGATCGACCCCACCACCTGCCGCTCGCTGATGGGCAACGCGTACCCGGCACCCGGCATCTATTCCAAGTACTTCAGCGTCGACCACGAGCCGCTGGTCGAGATCGTCCAGGACACGTGCGGCCGGCACGACACCTTTGGGCTGGCCTGCACCGCGCGGTACTACGAGGACCTGGGCTACCCGGGCCACATCAATTGTTCGGACAACATGAACGCGGATTTGGCGCGCTGGGGCGTGCGTCCGCGGGGCGGTTGGCCGGCCATCAACTTTTTCTTCAACACCATGCTGGACGACACCAACGCGATCGGGATGGACGATCCCTGGTCGCGCCCCGGCGACTATGTGCTGCTGCGCGCCCTGACGGACCTGGTGTGCGTGTCGACCGCGTGCCCGTGCGACGTGGACCCGGCCAACGGCTGGAACCCCACCGATATCCAGGTGCGGGTCTACGGCGCGGGCGAGGATTTCCGCCGTTCCATCGGCTGGCGCAGGACCCCGGAGGCTGACGTGCAAGCGACCAAGGAGACGGGCTTTCACGCCTGCTTCGCGCGCCACACCCGCGACTTTGCCGAATACAACGGCTACTGGCTGGCCAACGAGATGACAGGCCACGGCGCCATCGCCGAATACTGGGCCTGCCGCGAACGGGCGGCGATCATGGATCTCTCGCCGCTGCGCAAGTACGAGATCACGGGCCCGGACGCCGAGGACCTGATGCAGCTTGCCGTCACCCGCGACATGCGGCGTCTGGCGGTGGGGCAGGTGGTCTACACCGCCATGTGCTACGAGCATGGCGGCATGATCGACGACGGCACGGTGTTTCGCCTGGGCGATGCCAACTTCCGCTGGGTCGGCGGCAACGACACCTCGGGCCTCTGGCTGCGCACGCTGGCCGAGGAGCGGGGGCTGAACGCCTGGGTGCGCGCCTCGACCGACCAGCTCTGCAATGTCGCGGTGCAGGGGCCGCGGTCGCGCGCGATCCTGGAGCGGGTGATCTGGACCCCCGGCACCCGGCCCACCCTGGCCGAACTTGGTTGGTTCCGCTTCACCGTGGGGCGCATCGGCGGCTTCCACGGCCCGGCCGTCGTGGTCAGCCGCACGGGCTATTCGGGCGAGCTGGGGTTCGAGGTGTTCTGCCACCCCAAGGACGCGGTCGAGGTGTTCGACGCGATCTGGGCCGCGGGCGAGCCCGAGGGGATGGTGCCGCTCGGCCTCGCCGCGCTCAACCTGCTGCGCATCGAGGCGGGACTGATCTTTGCGGGCTACGAGTTCTGCGACCAGACCGACCCGTTCGAGGCCGGCATCGGCTTTACCGTGCCGCTGAAGTCCAAGACCGACGATTTCATCGGCCGCGCGGCGCTGGAGCGGCGCAAGGCCAGCCCCCAGCGCCGTCTGGTGGGGCTGGACATCCAGGGCGGCGTCGTGCCCGCGCAGGGCGACGGGCTGATGCGGGGCCGCGCCCAGGTGGGCGAGGTCACCTCGGCCATGCGCTCGCCGATCCTGGGCCGCGTCATCGCGCTGGCCCGCGCCGACGTGACGGTGGCCGAGCCCGGCACCGCGATCGAGATCGGCCAGCTGGACGGCGCGCAAAAGCGCCTGGCCGCCACGGTGGTGCGTTTCCCTCACTTCGACCCCACCAAGGAACGGGTCAAGGGCAATTACCCCGCACCCGCAGCCGGGTAAGCGCCGCGCCGGCCTGCCTTTTACGGAATTCAAGCCGCGCGACACGCCCACGGCGCGATGCACGGCGTCGTTGTCGACCTTAGTCCAAGACCAGATCCACGACAGGGCGAGATGCGCAACCCTGGGCTTCTTGGTCCCATTTCCGCCTTATTTTGGCGATCCGTTCCCCGTCGTCGGCGTGTTTCGCGAAGCCTGCGCGCAATTCGGTCATCGTACGGTCCCATTCAGCCAGCGCGGCCTGTTCTGAGGGAGATGTGCCCGTCATCCGCGGGCACGGGGCCAGGAGACGACCATGACGACGTCCGCGACCGCGCAAGCATCGCTCGAGACCACCATTCGCAGTAATTGGGGCTCCGGCCTCGTCGCCGACTTCTCGCTGACGGCCACGACCGCGCTCTCGGGCTGGCGCGTGGCGTTCGACTACGACGGCGAGATCGTCAACATCTGGAACGCCCGCATCGTCTCGCGCGAGGGCAGCCGCTACGTGGTCGAGGCGCTGGGCTACAACGCGACCGTCGCGGCGGGGCAGACCACAGGCTTCGGCTTCCAGGGCAGCGGCAGCGGGCAGGACATCGTGCCCGCCGCGATCAACGGCGTGGCGGTCGGCGGCGCCGATCCCGACCCGCAGCCCGATCCAGACCCCCAGCCCGATCCCCAGCCCAACCCGCTGCCCAGCCTCCGTGTTGCCGACACGACCGTGGCCGAGGAGGACGGCGCGGCGGTCTTCACCCTGACCCTGTCGGCCCCCAGCCCGGTGCCCGTGGTGGTGAGCTACGCCACCGCCGCCGGCACCGCGGGGGTGGGCGACTTCGCCGCGCGCCAGGCCCAGGTGACCATACCCGCCGGCCAGACCAGCGCGACCGTCAGCGTGCCGCTGGTCGACGACGCGGCGGCCGAAGCGACCGAGGCGTTCGAGCTGGTCCTGACCGGCGCCACCGGGGCCGACATCGCCGACGCCCGCGCCACCGCCACCATCACCGACGGCGACACCGCCCCACCCGATCCGGACCCCGATCCCGCGCCCACGCCGTCGCCCACCGGCAGCCTGCTCGCCGACGGTCCGCTCTCGACCGCCGGCAACCAGATCGTCGACGTCAACGGCAACGCCGTGCAGATCCGCGCCGTCAACTGGTTCGGCGCCGAGAACGACGTGCGCGCGCCCCACGGCCTGTGGCAGCGCCCGATGACCGAGATGATGGACCAGATGGTGGCCGAGGGCTTCAACGCCATCCGCCTGCCGTTCTCGGTCCAGAACATCCTGGAGGACCGGCCCGCGACCAGCGTGGCGGGCGACCCCAGCCTGCAGGGCCTGACGACGCTGGAGATCTTCGACCGCATCGTCGCCTATGCCGAAGATGTCGGCATCAAGATCATCCTGGACGCCCACCGGATCACCCAGGGCAACGGCGCCGAGGGGATCTGGTACGCCGGCCCCTACGACGAGCAGGACTGGATCGACGCCTGGCAGGTGCTGGCCGCGCGCTACGGCGACAGCCCCGCGGTGATCGGCGCGGATCTCTTGAACGAGCCGCACCTCGGCACCTGGGGCACCGGGGCGCGCAACGACTGGGCCGCGGCGGCCGAGCTGGCCGGCAACGCAGTGCTCGAGGTCGCGCCCGACTGGCTGATCCTGGTCGAGGGGATCGGCAGCTACCAGGGGCAGAACTACTGGTGGGGCGGCCAGCTCCAGGGCGTGCGCGACCGGCCCGTGGTGCTGGATGCGCCGGACAAGCTGGTCTACTCGCCCCACGACTACCCGGCCTCGATCTTCCAGCAGCCGTGGTTCAGCGACGGCTCGAACCTCTACGACGTGTTCCGCGAAAACTGGGGGTTCATCTTCGAGGAGGGCATCGCGCCGATCCTGTTGGGCGAGTTCGGCTCGCGGCTGGAGAACCCGGCCGATCTGCCCTGGGCCGCGGCGATCACCGACTACCTGGCCGGCGATTTCGACGGCGACGGGACGGTGGACCTGCCCGCCGGCGCCGCGGGCCCCAGCTTTGCGTGGTGGTCCTGGAACCCGAACTCGGGCGACACGGGCGGCTACGTCCTGGACGACTGGACGACCGTCCGCCAGAACGCGGCCGACCTGTTGGCCCCGCTGCTGGCGGGCGATGCCGCGGTGCCGGGCGGGGCGGACGCGCCCGCCGACCCGCCGCCGCCAGCCGACGCCCCGGCTGACCCCCCGGACGACCCCCCGGTGGACGCGGCGCCCGATCCCGCGCCCGATCCGGGGGACGACACGCCGGACGACGCCGCTCCGGGCGATACGGGCGACGGCATGGACGGGATGCCCAGCCACGGTGATGGCCACGGCGACGGCCACGGCGACCACGGCGACGGCCACGGCGGTGGGCACGGCGATGGGCACGGCGGGCACGGCGGGCACGACCACCCGGCGCCGGTGCCCGGCCCGGGCGGCTACGTCGATATTGCCACCTGGGGCACCTTCCACGGCAGCAACAGCAACTCGCACAGCCACGACCTGCACGGCGGGCGGACGGCGATCACGACCGAGGCGATGGTCGCCTACAACGCTCTGCGCGCCTACCTGGGCCTTGCCGCCGTCGAGATCCAGACGGTGGGCGCCTGGGCCTTCGACAACGACCTGACGAACAACGACACCGCCTATGGCCAGGACCTGCTGGGCGTGGGCCTGTTCTATGCCATGCAGGGCGCCAAGGTCGGCTGGATCCGCGACGACGCGTTCGATCCGCAGATCCTGGCCGACATCCAGCGCACTGCGCGCCTCAGCGACCCCGCCGACGCGATGGCGATGGTCCAGGCGTACGGCCACCCGGGCCTCGCCGCCTACCTGGCCGACGCAGGGTTGGCCGAGGCGTTCGTCAACACGCTCAAGATGGAGCCGCACTACGCGGGCTGGATGCACGGGCGCACCCACGGCGACCTGGCGTTCGCCGACGGGTCGGGCGCGCGGCTGGCGACGGCGCACGATCTCAATCACCTGACGGTGCTCAGCCACGACCAGACCCGGCCCTTTATGAACGACACGTTCGACTGGCCGCAGTGGCCGGCGCTGGACGTGCCCCACGCCGACGTCATCGACTATTTCCAGGCGATGCTGGTGCTGGGCGACCCGCTGGGCGATGCGCTGCCCGCCGGCAGCGTGACCCCGCCCGACGTCCCGGCCGACCCGGTGGTGCCCGATCCCGATCCGGACCCCGATCCGGTGGACGATCCCACAGATGGCGACATGGGCGGGGGCCACGGCGACCACGGCGGCATGCCCGACCCGGTCGACCAGGACCCGACCCCAGATCCCGACCCGGCCCCAGATCCCGATCCCGATCCTGCGCCCGACCCGGACCCCGCGCCCGATCCCACGCCGCTGCCCGGCCCCGGGCCCGCGCCGGCGAATGCCGAGATCCCGGTCGACTGGTCGCGCTTCGAGGGCGATCGGCCGGACTATTTCAACCCGTTCGACCTGCCCTACCCGGTGGCCAACGACATCGGCGCCATCCCCTGGCCCGACCCGGCCAACCCGGGCCAGATCTACGTGATCGGGACCGACGACATGTCGGCCTACGACCCCTACCGCGACAAGCTGGTGTTCGGCTTCGCCAACGCGGGCGGCGGCTGGCAGGAGATGGGCAGCCACGGCTACGCGGTGGTGTTCGAGGAACAGCCCGACGGGCTGCTGACGATGTATGTCTGGCCAAACTCGATCTGGGACCAGCGCGACCCGGTGTTCGTCACGGACCTGAACCCCGCCGACCTGCCGACGATCGCGCAGAGCTGGCTGATCACCAACAACCACTTCTCGGACGACGTGACCGCGGCGCTCTATGCGATCGACCAGATCGGGTATCTGCCGGACAACCACATCCCCATCGTCACCCACATGAAGGACGCGGTGACGACCTATGACTTCGCGGCCTACAAGGCGGCGTTCGGGTCGGACGTGGTGCTGAACTTCACCACCTTCACGGGGCGCGAGCTGCGCGCGTCCTATGACGCGGCCGCCCAGCGGCTGACCATCGACCACTATGGCGAGAGCTGGGGCGGCTATCACCTGGTCTGGGGCGACACGGTGATCGAGAACATCTCGGTCCAGGACCTGCAGGGGCTGGAGCAGCTGTGGCGCCGCGACCAGGCCAACGAGGACGGCCGGCTGCTGCGCGACCGGTTCAACGCGTTCCTCGACGATCTGGGCGAGGGCGGCGACGGGTCGGCCGTGCCGGACAGCGGCGACTTCGGCCCCGGCGGCGACCGCAACGACGGCGACATCGACCCGCCCTATGGCGGTGGAGAGCCGGTTGGCGACCCGGGCGGCGACCCGGGGGTCGACCCGGTTGGCGATCCGGGCGATGGCACCGGCAGCGGGGTTGTCGGCGGGACCGGCGCCTACACGCTGGGGCTCGACGATTGGGGCCAGGGCTTCGTCGCGCGCTTCACCATGACCGTGGAACAGGCTGTCTCGGGCTGGACCGCCCGCATCGCCACCACAGCCGACATCGCCAACATCTGGAACGCCGAGATCTTGTCGCACCAGGGCGGCATCCTGACCCTGCGCAACGCCAGCTGGAACGCCGATCTTGCGCCCGGACAGACCATCGAGGTGGGTTTCCAGGGCAGCGGCTCGGGTGCCGAGGTCACGCTGATCGACACCACGTTGCCGATCGGGCAGGGCATCGCCTCACCCGATCCAGCGCCCGATCCAATGCCCGATCCGGCGCCCGATCCAGCGCCCGCCCCCGATCCTGTGGCGACGCTTCTGGTCGACAACGTCACCGTGACCGAGGGCGACGGCAGCGCCGAGGGTGCCACGGCCGAGATCCAGGTTCGCCTGGCCGAAGCGCTGAGCGTGCCTGCCACCGTCTACTTCCACACCCACTCGGGCGTGGCCGGAGCGGCGGATTTCACGGCGCTGGACGGCGTCTTCGTGATCGAGCCGGGCGCGACCCTCTACACCCTGGGCGTGCCCATCACCGGCGACACGCTGGTCGAGGGGGCCGAGACCTTCTCGGTGCACTTCGATCTGGAGAGCGCCCAAGGCGACGCGACCCGGGTCATGACCGTGACCATCGAGGACAACGATCAACCCGCTGCGGGCGTTCCCACGGTGGTGGACTGGAGCGCGTTTTCGGGCGAGATGCCGGGTGCCTTCCGCCCCTATCCGGGGCCCGAGGCGGCGACCGACGGCGGCGTCTGGGCCAGCGGCGGCGCGGCCGACTGGCCGGCCGGCAGCGGGCCCGATGCGGGCCGGGTGGTCGCCTTCGGTCCGGGGCTCGCGGCCTATGATCCGGCGCGCGACATCCTGGTGTTCGCGCTCGAGAGCGGTGGCACGCTGGCCCAGATCAACGCCCATGACCACGCCGTGTTGTGGTCCGAGCAGGCAGACGGTCTGTGGACGCTGCAGGTGGCGGCGGTCGACGGCGGCCCGGCGCTCGGCACCATTGCGGACCTGGCGGCGGGCGATCTGCCTGGGCTGCTGTCCTCTTCACTGGCCACGCACGGCCATTTCCACGACGATCTGGTCGCCTCGGTCTATGCGATCGCCGAGGCCGGTGCATTGCCCCCCAACCATATCGCCGTGCTGACGCACCAGGCGCAGACGCTCACGACCTACGACTATGCCGCGATGGCGTCGGGCGGGGCCGGCCCGGTGGTGCTGAACTTCGTCACCATGGTCGGGCGCGAGCTGGACGCAGCCTACGATGCCGCGGGCCAGACGCTGACGCTGCGCCACGCCAACGCAGCGATCGACGGCTACAGCGATGCCTGGGGCACGACGGTGGTCGAAAACCTGCCGCTGGCTGCTCTGGTCGAGATGCCGCAGCTCTGGCGCGACGATCAGGTGCTCGAGGACCACGCGTCGCTGCACAACCGCTTTAACGCGATGCTGATCGAGGCGGCCGAGGCCGCGGGTCTGGACGCCAGCCACCTCACGCTGACGCCCGACACCGGCGGTCATGACCATGGGCACGATCATGGGCACGACCATGGCGGTATGGGCGACATGGGCGGCGGCGGTGCCGACGACCCGATGGCGCCCGGTGACGGCATCGGAGGCGGCATGGATACGGGCGGCTCCGGCCCCCCGCCGTCGGCCGAGCCCGGTATGCCGGCTGTCGGCGCGGCCGCGCTGGATGCCAGCCTGCGGGTGCTCAACGACTGGGGCTCGGGCGCGACGCTGGAGTTGGCCGTCTCGAACGGCGAGCAGACCGCCTGGACCGGCGGCTTCGACCTGCGCTTCGACCTGGATCGCGGCATCACCAACATGTGGAACGGCAGCGTCTCCGACGCCTCGGACGAGGGCTACACGGTGACCAATGCGGCGTGGAACGCCACCGTGGGCGCCGGCGACAGCGTGACCATCGGCTTTCAGGTCGACCGCGGAGGGCTGGACGAGCAAGCGCTGAACGCCGAGGCCGACTTTATGTTCCTCTGACCGGTGCGCAGCGCGCGGCCCGGCCACCGCCACCGCCACCCCCGTCGGCGCTGTCGACCCCGTTCCTGGCGGCAGTCGCCGAGGCGGCGACGGTTGCGTTGGGCCTGGGGAGGCTGCAGCTGGTCGGCCACTCGATGCGCCGGCTGACCGCGCTGGGGTTCGCGCACCGCCCACCCCGACCGGGTTATCAGCGTCTTCGATCGCGAGGGTAACGTCGCGCCCGAGGACTGTTTCCTCTCGTGCGAGATCGTCGAGTACGGCGCCGATGACGATGCTGCGTTCCTGACAGGCATCATGGCGCGGCTGCGCGGGCGGGCCGAGCACAGTTCGGCGCCGCGCGCCGCCGGGTTGGCGGCCACGGTGCAGCCGGCCGTGCAGCGGCGCGTCTTCTCCTCGATGGTCGCGCTCGGCGACAGCCCGTCGCTGCTGGCGATGATCGCCGGGCTGCCGGGGCGCACGGCCTTTGTCCACGGCGATCAGAACCGGCACCTGTCGTACCTGGGCGCGCAAGGGCCCCTCGCGACCCCTCGGTATCCCCCCGTCAGCGATCCCGAGGGGTCGCGGAGTGCGCGGGGGGGAGATGCGCGCGCGCATCGTGGCCGGCGAGAGCAGGGTCGATATCTTCGGGCTGCGGCAGGGCGGCGCGGTGCCCCGCGGGCCTGCGCCGCGGCCCGAGACGTTTTTCACCATGGCCGATCTCGGCGCCGGGATCGCGCGGTCGCCGGCGCCGGGCATCACGACCGCGGTGTTTCCCGGCGTGCAGGCGATGTTGTCGGTGGTGAGCGTCGCGCCCAACAGCCGCGGCTCGGTCCACAGCCATCCCGAGGATCAGGGGGGCGTGCCGCTGGAGGGGAGCGGTACCCGCGTCCAGGACGGGGTCTAGGTGCCGGTCGGTCCCGGCGATTTCCGGCGCACGCCCGGCGACGTGCCGCCCGGTTTCGTGGCAGGGCCGGGCGGCGCGCGGGCGTCGGATATGTTTGCCGCGACGCGCGCGGCCTACCGCGCAGCAGGGTCGGGCTTTGGCGCCTGACCCACCGCCCGCTGCCCGCCGCCCACCGACCGCTGGCCGCCGGGCACGGCCTACCGCGCACCCGGATCGGGCTTTGGCGCCCGACCCGCTGCCCTCTGCCCGCCGCCCGCTGCCCGCTGCCGGTGGCCAGCGCTCAGCGCACCACGAAGACCGAGATGGTGGCGTGCGCGGCCAGATAGCCGGCGTTCGAGGCAAAGAAATGCTCGGCGAACCCGGGCACGTGGCTCGCCATTACCACCAGATCGGCGCCCAGCGTCTTGGCCGCCCGCTCCAGCTTGCCGTCCAGATCGACCGCGATGTCGTGGCTCACCTCGGCATGGGCCGCGAGCGAAACACCCAATGCCTCGGATTGGGCCGCCGCGAAACCGGCCAGGGCGTCGGCGAACGCGGCCGGCGTGGCCGCAACGTCGGTGGGCGAGGACTGCGTCACGCCGACGAGCGTGGCTGCGGCACCGTATGACTTGACAAGATCTGCTGCCAGTCGGAGCGCCTTTTCGGCCCGATCTGCGTGCGCCAAATCCACCGGCACCATGATTTGTTTGAACACGATGTCCTCCCTGTTTTTTGGTCCCGGCGTCTAATTGGCCGGCTTATCCAAGAACTTACGACACGCATGGGTCATTAAGAGCTTTTCTTTGTTTAGCCCTGCGTATACGCTCAACTCAGACACTAAAAATCAGTCTTTGACAACCGTTCTGGTTGCTCTGATCATCCACTGATAAAGGCGGGGCCGCAACGCCCTCAACTGGGAGGACTACATGCAATGACGACATCGGACACCCCACCAGACGTGGGGCGGGACACGATGGATTACTCGACCGACTATAAGATGGGGCAGGATAATATCCGGCCCCTCGGTCTGGACATCCACAATCCCGTCTTCATGATCTCGAGCCTCGTGATCTTTGCCTTTGTGCTGTTGGCACTGGCCAACCAAGAAGCATCGGCCGAGTTTTTCGGTTGGTTGCGACCGTGGCTGACCAGTACTTTCGACTGGTTTCTTGTTCTGTCCGTCAACGTGATGACATTGTTCTGTCTTCTGTTGATCGTCCTGCCGGTGGGCTCGGTCCGGATCGGCGGCAAAGATGCCAAGCCCGACTATTCCTACCCTGGCTGGATCGCGATGATGTTCGCGGCGGGCATCGGCATCGGCCT
>JBCCMW010000074.1:0-13149 GCA_039026175.1 Pseudomonadota bacterium | reverse complement strand
TGCGGCAGCACCCTGGCGCTATGGCGTGATCGGCGGGCTCTTCGCCGCCTACTTCGTGCTGATGTTCGAGGCGCTGCGCCGGGCCGACGCCGTGCCGCTGGCCGCTGTCTTTACGCTCACGCCGGCGATGGGCGCGCTCTGCGGTTGGCTGCTACTGGCCCAGCGCACCAGCCCGCGGGCGGCGCTGGCGATCGCGCTGGGGGCGGCGGGCGCGCTTTGGGTCGTGTTCCGCGGCGACTGGGCTGCGGCGGCGGCGTTCGACGTGGGCGCGGGCGAGGCGCTCTACTTCGTCGGCTGTGCGCTGCACGCGCTCTATGCCGCGCTGGTGCGTCGGCTGAACCGGGGCGAGCCGGCGGTGGTGTTCGCCCTGGGCTCGTTCCTGGGTGCGATGCTGGTGGCGCTGGCCTGGGGTGGGGGCGCGCTGGTCGCCACCGACTGGGCCGCGCTGCCGCCGGTCGCGTGGATCGCCATTGTTTACCTGGGCCTCGGTGCCACGGCCGGCAGCTTCCTGCTGATGCGCTACGGCGCGATGCGGCTGCCCGCGGGCAAGGTCACCGCCTACGGCTATGCGGTGCCGGTTTTCGTGATCCTGTGGGAGGGGCTGGCGACGGGGCAGTGGGTGGCGCTGGCCGTGCTGCCCGGTGTGGCGCTGATCGCCGCGGCCCTGGCCGTGCTGGTGGCCGAGCATGACCGGGCCTGATGCCCACGCCACGCCCGAGCGCCGACCGCCGACCGCCCCGGGCGAGGACTCTGTGATGGTGACGCTTCGCTGGGGACGTTTCGCTGGGGACGCTTCGCTGGGGACGCTTCGCTGGGGACGCTTCGCCGGGGACGCTTCGCCGGGGACGCTGTGCTGGGGACGCTGTGCTGGGGACGCTGCGCTGTTGACCCGATGCCGCACCGCGGTAGCGTCGACCCAAACGAGGATCCGGCCGCGCCCCCCAAAGCCAAACACGAAGCCGAACCGGAACCCGAACCGCAACCCGGACCCCGCCGGCGCGATCCTATCCGCAGACCGGTATCACGCGCCGCTCCGCCCCCCGGGCGACGGGCGGACCGAAAGGAAGGCAGCATGGGCAACGACGCACCCGCCGGCACCTCACTGGCCGGCACCTCACCTTCCGGCACTTCACTGGCCGGCACCCAACCGGCCGGTACGGCCCCAGCCGGCACCCAACCGGCCGGCACGCCCCCGGCTGGCACGCCCCTGGGCGACAACCTCAAGATCGATGGCGGTCGGCTGTGGGACAGCCTGATGGCGATGGCCAAGATCGGCCCCGGCGTGGCCGGCGGCAACAACCGCCAGACCCTGACCGACGCCGATGCCGAGGGCCGCGCTCTGTTCCAGACCTGGGCCGAGGCGGCGGGCATGACCATGGGCGTCGACGCCATGGGCACGATGTTCTTCCGCCGCGAGGGCACCGAGCCCGACCTGCCGCCGGTCTATGTGGGCAGCCACCTCGACACCCAGCCGACGGGCGGCAAGTACGACGGCGTGCTGGGCGTCCTGGGCGCGCTGGAGATGGTGCGCACGCTGAACGCGCTGGACGTCAAGACCCGCCACCCGATCGTGGTGGTGAACTGGACCAACGAGGAGGGCACGCGCTTTGCCCCGCCGATGATGGCCTCGGGCGTGTTCGCGGGCGTGCACGACCTGGCCTGGGCCTACGACCGGCGCGACCCCCAGGGCCTGCGCTTCGGCGACGAGCTGGCGCGCATCGGCTGGGTGGGCGACGAGCCGGTGGGCGAGCGGGCGATGAAGGCGTTCTTCGAGCTGCACATCGAACAGGGCCCGATCCTGGAGGCCGAGGGCGTGGAGATCGGCGTCGTCACCCACGGCCAGGGTCTGCGCTGGATCCAGTGCACCCTGACCGGGCGCGAGAGCCACACGGGGTCCACGCCCATGCGCATGCGCCGCAACGCGGGCCGCGCGCTGGCCCAGATCACCGAGCTGGTGCACGAGATCGCGATGGCCGAGCAGCCGGACGCCGTCGGCGCCATCGGGCACATCGACGTGCACCCGAACTCGCGCAACATCATTCCCGGCCGTGTGGTCTGTACCGTCGATCTCCGCAGCCACCTGCCCGAGGTGCTGTCGCGCATGGTCTCGCTGTTCGAGCGGCGCGCGCCCGCGATCTGCGAGGCGCTGGGCTGCAGCTTCGAGGCCGAGGTGGTGGGCAGCTTCGAGCCCCCGGCCTTCGACCGCGGCTGCGTCGAGGCGATCCGCGGGGCGGCCGAGCGGCTGGGCTACAGCCACCGCGACATCGTCTCGGGTGCGGGGCACGACGCGTGCTGGATCAACCGCGTGGCGCCGACGGCGATGGTGATGTGCCCGTGCGTCGGCGGGCTCAGCCACAACGAGGCCGAGGAGATCACCCCCGACTGGGCCGCGAAGGGCACCAACGTCCTGCTCCACGCCGTGCTGGAGGCCGCCGAGGTCGTCGGCTGAGCGCAGCGCGCACCGCACCGCACCGCATCGCAGCGGGCGGTGCCCAAAATCCGCGAACAGCACATCGGTCATCGGTCGATGGACCGGATTTGCGTCTGGAGCCGGGCCCGCCCCGTTTTGCCGGCGGCACGGTCACCCAGGCGCTGGCCGCCGCGGCGACGCCGGTGCGTGCGCTGGCGAACGACGATCACGGCGCGCCGGTCGGCCAGTGGATCGGGCTGGCGGTTGCGGTGCCCCTCGCGCCGGAGACGGCGGCAGCCGCCCCGATGGTCGAGGACCGCGATCGCCGGTCACTGCGCTGCCGCCCGGTGCGCCCCGCGTCGCGCCGTCTGATGGGCCGTTCTTTGCGCTTGCCGGGCGCGGTCTGGGCGGCCGATCCCGCGGGGCAACGCACGGCGGCCGACCCGCGGCGCCGCGTCGACCGCTTGCACGCACGGGGCCTGTCGGCCCGCAGCCCGGGCCGGGCGCGCGAGACGCACGGCTAGGCGACGGTGTGCAGGGTGGGCATGTCGGCTCTGAAACGGGTCCTCGGGCGGGTCTCGCCTGCGCGGGCGAAGGGGGCTAAGTCTGACCCGGGAGACGCCCTTGGGGGGGACGCCCTTGGGGGGACGCCCTCCGGGGGCGGACGCCCTCCGGGGCGGGACGAGGGGGACGGCATGAAGCAGACGATCCGCAGCGCCATGGCCAGGCTGGTGGCCGCGTTGCCCTCGGGCGTGCTGACCGACAGGGCGTTCCAGCCGCTCTACGCCGCGCGCGGCTATCACGTGGTGCCGCGCCATTTCTACCACCCGGTCCCGGATCCCGACGTGGTGGCCGACGCGGATTTCGCCGCGCCGACCCAGATGGCCGGGATCGATCTTAACCTGGACGCCCAGCGTGCCCTGATCGAGAGCGAGGCCTTCGCCGCCCACGCCGCCGAGTTCGAGGTCGAGGAGGCCGCGATGAACGCGCGGCGCGGGCGCGTCAGCGGCTTTACCGGACTGGACGGCCGCGTGCTGTACCACATGATCCGCCAGCACCGGCCAAAGCGTATCGTCGAAATCGGGTCGGGCGACAGCACCAACGTGGCCGCGCTGGCGCTGGCGCGCAACGGCGACCCGGAGGCCCGGCTGGACGCCGTCGAGCCATACCCCGATCCGGTCTTCGGGCTCGATGCGCTGGAGCGGGTGACGGTGCACGCCAAGCGGGTCGAGACCATCGCGTTCGACTTTTTTTCCAGCCTGGGCGACGGCGATATCCTGTTCATCGACTCGAGCCACGTCGTGAAGTTCAAAAGCGACGTGGTCTATGAATTCAACGAGATCCTGCCGCGGCTGCAGCCGGGCGTTTTCGTGCACGTGCACGACATCTTTCTGCCCTACGAGTATCCGCAGGCGTTTCTCGAACGACATACCTATTGGACCGAGCAGTACTTGCTGCAATCCTTCCTGCAGTTCAACGCGGCGTTCGAGATCCTGTGGTCGCCCGGCATCGCCCGCGCCCATTTCCCGGATGCCGTCACGCGGGCCTGGCCGGGGTTCGACCCGGCCGAACAGCAGGCCGGCAGCTTCTGGATGCGCCGGGTGCGCTGAGGGAGGACGGCGATGACAGGTCGGCAGCGGCGCGGGGACGGCGGTACAGGATTTCGGTTCCGGCCGACACGCCGCCCACCGGTGCACGGGCTGGCGGCTGGTCGTGTGGCCGGTCTGGCGGCCGGTCTGGCGGCCGGGCTGGCGGCCGGGCTGGCGCTGGGTCTTGCCGCCGGCCCGGCCGTCGCGCTGCCGCCCGACCTGCGCGTGCCGCAGAACCGCTGGGCCGAGATCTGGTACGACGACACCGGCGCACTGACCCGCGAGCAGGGAGCCGCGATCTGGCGCCAGGGCGTGATCCGCGCCCAGGACGGGATGGCCGATCTGATGCTGGACTGCGCCGCGCCCAGCAGCGTGGCGCAGCACAACGTGACGGTCGAGCGCGCGGTCGAGGGGCAGGGTCCGTTCGAGGGCGCGGAGGCAGCGCTGGATCTGGGCCTGATCGTGCTGGGCCCAGGCGACACGGTACTGTTCGAGGCGTTTGTGCGCGACGTGCCTTGGATGGGGTTCGACGGGGCCGGCGGCTACACCTTTGCCGCGCCCGACGGGCTGGTGCAGGCGCTGGCGCGGGGCAACGTGGTCGCGCTGGTGTCCGAGCCGTCGGGGCCGCTGCGCTTTTCGCTGTCCGGCTCGTCCAAGATCATCGCAGCACTCGGCTGCTGATCGACCCGGCGGCGTGGCGCAGTCCGGGCGCTGCGGTCAGGGGGCGCCGAGCGCTGGGCTTTCGCGCCCGGCCCGGGTGTCCTGCAGCAGCGCCTCCAGATCGGTCTGGCCGTCCACCACCGCATCGCAGTCCAGCGCGCTGACGGCCGCGCGCATCCGATCCACCAGCACGCCGCCGACGAACAGGAACGCGGCCGGGATGGCGCGCCGGATCGCCCGCGTCAGCTCGGCCAGTGCCGGCAGGCAGCGCTGACAGGCGATCGACAGGCCGATGAGCCGATAGCCACGGGCCACCAGCTCGGCCACCAGCGCGCCCTCGTCCAGCCCGACATAGAGACTGCAGGGCCAGCCCGCCCGGCCCAGCCGCGCCGACACCAGCCGCAGGCCCAGGCTGTGCGTCTCGCCCGGCACGGTGCAGAGCGCCACGCGCCCCGCGGCCGGCGGACGGCCCCAGGCCGCTGTCGGCTGCCCGTCGCGCGCGATCTCGTTCATCAGGTGCGCAGCCAGGATCGCATCTGCGGCGGTAATTCGGTCCTCGTCCCACAACCCGCCCATATGGCGCGCGACAGCGGCCAACAGGTACAGCGCCCGTTCGGCCTGCTCGGCCGGCGGGCCATAGCCGGTCAGCCGCATGATCAGCCGCTCGGCACAGGGGCGGTCGCCCGCCAGCAGCGCAGCGGTCAGCGCCTGCACGATGTGAGGCGGCGGCGTATCGGCAGCCGGCTGGCTCGCCAGCCGCGTCACGGCCACGCCAATCAGCTGCCCCAACTGGTCGTTAACAAACGATGACGAATCGGCTGCAGTTTCTGCAGGGACACACAACGCATTAGGGTCTTGAGGGCGCGATAGGCGACCGCCTTGATTGTCCATGGCCGAAGTTCCTGGTCCCACTGCGGGCCAGTCTAGTAGGACACAATTTCAGACGGCTGCTTTGAGCCCGATCAAAGAAGGTGGAAATAACGCCACCGGGTCGCGCGCCGAAACATGCGATTCGGCATCGGGCTGCGCACCCGCGGCGGGGCGAGGGCGGCGCTATTTGTCGGCGCCCATCAGGCGGGGCAGGTTGCCCCAGCGGCCAATCGCACCGAACACCACCAGCGCCGTCACGATGAAGGTGATTGCGCCCACCGCCATGGTCGGCGTGAACCCGTTGCGCAGCGAATTGAAGATCTGCAGCGTGACGGTCGAATAGGCCGAGGCCGAGACGAAGAACATCACGATAAACTCATTGAAGCTGAGGATCAGCGCAAAGAAGAACCCCGACAGCGTGTAGGGGATCGTCTGCGGCAAGACGATGGTGGTAAAGATCTGTCGCTCGCTGGCGCCCATGGTTTCGGCGGCTTCCAGGTGCGCGCGCTCGATCGCCTGCAACCCGATCGAGATCGTGGTCAGCGGCAGCGCACAGAACAGCATCGCGTGGCTCAGGATACCGGCCCAGAGCGTGCCGAGCCCGCCCGAGAAGGTCCACAGAAAGCCCAGGCCCACGCCATAGACGATGGGCGGCAGGATAAAGGGCAGCGCCGCCAACCCGGCCAGCGCGCGCGACACGGCACCTGCATGGCGCCACAGCTGATAGGCGACCGGCCAGGCGATGGCGCTGGCCAGCAGCGCCGAGCCGATGGCGATCAGCACCGAGTTTTCGAGCGAGCGTACCCACACGGGCTCGGACACGAAGAACTCGACGAAGCGGTCCAGCGTCGGGTCTTTGGGCGGGAACAGCATCGAGCGCCCGCCGTTCAGCGCCGCGGCCGAGACCACGGCGATGGGCGCCACCAGCACCAGCGCGCAGAACGCCAGATAGGCGCGGCCTGCGGTCTCGGCCCGGCTGCTCATGCGGGTGCCCTCATGCGCGTGCCCTCATGCGCGTGCCCTCATGCCTTGGCCTCGGCCCGCTTGCCGATCCAGGCCGACAGCGCCAGGAACAGGCCCGCGACGGACAGCAGCACCACGGCCTGCGCCGCCCCGAACGGCGCGTTCAGCGTCGAGCCGCGCACCGCGTCGTAGATCGACAGCGCCAGGGTCTGCCGCGCCGGCGCGGCGAACACGCTGATCGCCACATAGACACCCAGGACATAGACGAACAGCAGCAGCGTCGCACCCACCAGCGGCAGCCGCACGGCCGGGATCACCACGGTGCGGATGACCGTCAGATGGGTCGCGCCCATGGTGCGCGCCGCCTCGATCATCGCGTTGTCGACGCGCGACAGCGGCGGGTAGAGCAGGATCACCGCATAGGGCCAGACGACATAGGTCACGGCCAGCAGGGTCGCGATCTCGGACGGTTTGAAGCGCACGTCGCGCGGGTTGGCGAGACCCCAGTCGCGCAGCGTCGGGAACACGCCGAGGTCTTTCAGCAGTTGGGTGAGCCCCGTCTCGCGGAACACCATCGGCAGGCCCGAGCGGTTGGACAGCAGGATGTCCCAGCCCATCACCACGAACACCTCGGACAGCGAAACCGAGGCGAGCAACACCACCAGCCACGCCGTCTGCGCCCGGCGCGAGCGGCGGGTGATGAGATAGGCGAACGGGAAGGCCAGCGCGACGGCGAGCACGCTGCCCAGCACCGCATAGTGCACCGAGTAGTAGAGCTTTTGCGCATAGAGCGTTGAAATCTCTTCCGGCCAGCCGATGCCGACGAAGAACCGCATATAGTTTTCCAGCGTCAGGCCCCAGTGCCAGGCCGCGCCGTCGACGTTCTGGCCGAGGCTGATGACCACGACCAGCGCGAAGGGCACCACGGCCAACAGGCCCAGCATCGCGCCGATGGCGGCCAGGGCGGCGGGCGGCAGGCCGATGTGCGCGGGCCGCGCCGTCGCGGCGGCGGAGCCGGCAAAGCCCGCGGTGTCCGCGATTGCCGTGTCGGCGGGCGCAGTGTCGGCGGGCGCGCTCATGCGGCTTTGGCGGCCGTCTCGGCCGGGTAGACGTGCAGCGCATCGGCCGGGAACGCGACCGCCACGGCGTCGCCGATGGCATAGGCCGTGCGGTCCGCCGCCGGCAGTTCGGCCGTCAGCGCGTGCGGCCCGATCTGCACGTGGATCTCGCGCACCTGGCCGACGTCGCGCACAAAGGCCACCTGGCCCGTCAACCGGTTCGGGGCCCTGTCGTCGGCGCCGGCGGGGGCCAGGCTCAGCCGCTCGGGCCGGCAGGCGACGGTGACGGGGGCGCCGTCGATGAACGGTGCCGCGGTCACAGGCGCCAGGGTGCCGCCCTCCAGCGCGATGGCGCCCGCGGCGGCGCGGCCGTCCAGCATGTTCGCCTTGCCGATAAAGCCCGCCACAAACGCGCTGGCGGGCTGGTGATAGATCTCCTGCGGCGTGCCCACCTGCTCGACCCGGCCCGACTGCATCACCACGATGCGGTCGGCCATGGTCATGGCCTCGCGCTGGTCGTGGGTGACGACGACGGTCGTGATGCCCAGGCGCTGCTGCAGCAGGCGCAGCTCGACCTGCATTTCCTCGCGCAGCTTGGCGTCCAGCGCCGACATCGGCTCGTCCAGCAGGAACACCAGCGGCTCCTGCGCCAGTGCCCGGGCGATCGCGACGCGCTGGCGCTGCCCGCCGGAAAGCTGGGCGATGCGCCGCCCGCCGTAGCCCGGCAACTGGACCAGCGACAGCAGCTCTTCGGCCCGCGTGCGGCGCTGCGCTTTGGGCATGCCCGCGATCATCAGCGCATAGGCCACGTTGTCGGCGACGGTCAGGTGCGGAAACAGCGCGAACGACTGGAACACCATGCCGAAGCGGCGCGCCTCGGCCGGCATGTCGGTGATGTCCTGCCCGTCGATCAAAAGACGCCCGCGCGAGGGCGCCTCGAGCCCTGCGATCATGCGCAGGAGCGTGGTCTTGCCGCAGCCCGAAGGACCGAGCAGCGCCGTCACCCCGCCGTCCGGCAGGTCGAGGGTCACCCCGTCGACCGCCGTCACGGTGCCGTAGTCCTTGCCGAGGTCGTCGAGCCGCAGCCCCGCCATCGCGCGCCTGCCCGCCGCGGCTCAGGCGCCGGCGAGCATGGTCTCCCAGGTGTCTTTGATGAAGGTTTCCCGATCCAGATACGCCTTGAAGTTGGGCCGGATCGCCGGCGTGCCCGACACGGCGGCGAACTCCTCGTCGGTCAGCCCCGCATCCTTCTGGGACACCAGCGGCGCGGTGCCGATCATCCGGCTCATGATCGCCTGCGTCGAGGGATCGGACGAGAAAGCGATGAACTCGTGCGCCTCGTCCAGCGCCTCGGAGCCCGCCGAGACGCACCACGAGCCATAGCTCTGGGGATTGCCCTCCTTGGGAAAGATCGAGGCGATCGGGAAGCCATCGGCCGCCATCAGGCCGGCGACGTCGTGGTAGTACATGCCGCCGATGACGTCCTCGTTCTTCATCGCCTGTTCCATCTGGCTCTCGGCATCCCACCACAGCGCGACGTTGGGCTTGATCTCGGCGGTCTTCTCGATGACCGCGCGGATGCCCTCTTCGCTGTCCAGCGTCGAGGCGCCGTCGAAGAACGCCGCGGCGACCACGTCCAGGAAATTCGAGTTGTACTCCTTCGAGATCCCGAGCGAGGCCTCGTAGACCTCGGGGTCCCAGAACTCGGTCCACGAGGCCGGGGTCTCGACGACATTCGGGTTCACAACCATCGACACGAACCACGACATCGCGCCGACGCCGACCACACCGTCGTTGGCCTCGAACAGGAAGTAGGGGTCCAGCGACGACGCAGTGGCGACCTTGCCGACGTCGATCGGGATGATCAGCCCGCCGATCCGCGCGGCCTTGAGCATGGTGTCCCGGCCATAGAGCGAGATGTCCGCCGGCACCTGGCCCGCCGAGGCGGCATTCTGCATGGTCAGCAGCCAGTCGGCCGAGTTCGGCTGGGTGACGCTCTCGACCGCGATGCCGGTCGCCTCGGTGAAAGCGGGGTAGACGTGCTCCTTGAACGAATTCTCGAAGTAGCCGCCGTAACTGCCGATCTTCAGGCTGCGCGACTGCGCTATGGCCGGCGTGGCAAGCCCGGAGGCGGCGGCGAGGGCGGTGCCGCCAGCGAGCACATGGCGGCGGTTCAGCTTGAGGGTCATCGGTCGTCTCCCTGGCGTACTCACACGGTCCGGCCCAGCCGGGCGGTGGCGTCGGTGGGTGCAATGCAGGGCGCGTGCCATCGTGTGCACGCCCCCGCCGTCATTGAACTCGACCGGATTTCCGCATATCGCCGGAGCACGCGCAATGATTGAGTGATGCAAAGCTAGGCACGGCATAAGCGCTGCTTGTGGTTTGGGCGGTCAGAGCCGGGTGTTTGGCGGTCCATCACGGGTGATCGAACCGGGCGACCGCCGGGCCGGTCATCGACCATAATCGTATCGAGGGAGGCCGACATGGCGGGCGACGAGGACCAGCGGGCGGTGACCATCGAGCAGGCGGCGCTGCCGGTAATCGACCTGGCGCCGATGCTGGACGGCACGCCCGGCGGTCTGGCCAGCGTGGCCGAGGGGTTGGACCGCGCGGCGCGCACCTCGGGCTTTTTCTACATCACCGGCCACGGCATCCCGCCGGCGCTGACGGACGCGCTGTTCGCCGCCTCGCGCGCGTTCCACCGCAAGCCGCGCCGCTGGAAGATGCAGTACTGGTGCGGCTTCTCGACCAACCACCGCGGCTATGTGCCGTTCGAGGAGAACGGCAGCGACTTCCCCGCGAAGATCAACTTCAACGAGGCCTGGGACATGTCGTTCGAGGCGCCGGCCGACCACCCCGACGCGGTGGCGGGCTGGCGCATGACCGGCCCCAACGTATGGCCCGACCTGCCCGGCTGGCACGAGACCGTGTCCGCCTACTACGACGCGGTGTTCGCGCTGGGGCTGAGGATGATGGACGCCCTGGCGCTGGCGCTGGGGGTCGATGCGGCCGAGCTGCGCGCCCAGGTGACGTGCCCGACCTCGCAGCTGCGGCTGCTGCGCTATGTGCCGAACGAGATGCCCGCGACGGCCAAGACGGTGGGCATCGCCTCGCATTCCGATTTCGAGTGCTTCACCATCCTGCTGCAGGGCGGGCCCGGCCTGCAGGTCATGAACGCCGAGGATCACTGGATCGAGGCGCCGCCGATCCCGGGCTGCTTCGTCGTCAACATCGGCGACATCTTCGAGGCCTGGTCCGGCGGGCAGTACAAATCGACCCAGCACCGGGTGGTGAACATCGGGCGCGAGCGGTTCTCGGTCCCGCTGTTCTTCGGCCTCGACTACCACACGGTCGTGCAGCCGCTCGAGAAGTTCCGCACAGCCGAGACGCTGGCCAAGTATCCGCCGTTCAAGGCCGGAGACCATCTGATGCGCATGACCATCGGGGCGTTTCGCTACATGCGCGAGGCGTACGACGCCGGCGAGTTCGCCTTCGGCGTCGAGGTGCCGCAGGACAATCCTTTCAAGCGTGAGGCCAAGCTGCCGCCTGCGGCACGCTGAGCGGCCGGCGCCGATGGGTCCGCACCCCGATTTCCGCGACTGGGAGATCCCGCGCCGCGCCCGGCTGAACGGTTTCCTGCTGACGGCGCTGGGCGTCGACGATCTGGACGAGGATTACGCCGCCGTCGTCGAGAGCACGGCGCTGATCGCGGGCGTGATGGGCGACGACTGGCCCCAGGGCCTGACGCGCGCGCAGAACCTGATCGACATCGCCTGGCACCAGAAGGAGTTCGACAAGGGTCGCTCCTTTGCCTGGGTGATCCGCGACGGCGGGGTGGGGGCGGCGCCGGCCTACTGGGGCTGCGCCTATGTTTCGCCGACCTGGGAGCGCGGCCAGGCGCGCACCGTGTTCTGGTTCCGCACCGGGCACGAGGCGCGGGGCCAGACCTTTCGCACCGCCTGGGACGCCTGGCTGGCCGGCCCGGTGTGGCCGCGCCTGCGCTACAGCGTCTACTCGATGCCCGAGACGGTCCCCGGCGGCGCGAGCGCGGCCGACTGACCGCCGCTCGCCCGCCCTGCCCACGACGGCCATCCAGATCCCAACCATCCAGATCCCAACACTGGGCGCGCGGCCCCAGCGCCCCTCGCCCCGGCACCCCTCGCCCCGCCGCCCCTGGCCCCGGCACCCCTCGCCCCGCCGTCCCACGCCCCGGCACCGCTCGCCCCGGCGCGCCTCGCCCCGGCGCCCCTGGCCCCAGCGTCCCTCGCTCCGCCGCTTTCGCCGCGGCGCCCCTCGCTCCGCCGTCCCTCGTCCTGCCGTCCCTCGGGCCGCCGCCCCTCGCTCCGGCGGGCCTACGGGATTGGGGTGTCCGGCAGGTATGCGCGTTCGGCATCGCCCCGCCGCCATGGCCCGCGCGCGGGCGGGGGACAGAGGGCGCAGACCGCGCGCCGGGGCGATCCGGTCCCTGCGGGTCGGTTCAGCGTGCGACGCGGCCCACCGGCCGAGCCGGGCTATGGCGCCGTTTGGCGCGGCGCCGGCGGGGTGAGCTGTCGGTGGCAAGGGCTCGCGGCGGGTCAGGCGGGGCTGGCGCGGCTCGGTATCCGGTCGCGATGTCGACGGTCAGAGCCCGGCGGCTTGGCCGGCCAGGGCGATCAGCCCAACGGCGGCGAGCCAACTGCCGATCACGCGGCGGGCCACGGTCATCCAGGGAAGGTGCGGGCCCAGCGCGGCCAGGCCCGCCAGCATCAGCAGACCCAGCACCGTGCCGGCGGCCGTCACTCCTGCGGTGTAGAGCAGAGGCGGCACCGGCCCGTCGCGCGCGGGCAGCCCGTTCTCGGCGCCGGCGAGCAACCCGATGGCAAGGCCCAGCATCGCCAGCACCGGCCCCGGCACCGGCCGCGCGATCACCGCCAGCACGCCGGCGACGCCGATGGCGGCCACGATGGCGGGCTCCAGCGCCAGCGGCCAGGTCGTCGCCAGCGCACCGGCGCAGCCCAGCGCCAGCCCCACCGGCAGCGGCGGGATCGCCCAGCGCGCCGTCTCGACGGGCGCGGCGGCTGCCGCCAGGGTCAGCGCCAGGATCATCGCCAGGTGCCCGGGCGAGGACACCAGGTGCAGCCCGCCGCCATAAAAGCCGCCGAACTCGACCCCGACCAAATGCGCCTCGGCCGGCGTGGCCGCCAGGCCGACGAGCGCTGCCAGCGCTGCCGTCGCCCCGCCCCCCCGGCGCCGCGCCGCGCGCACCCACGGCGAGGCGCACCTCAGCCGGTTGGCAGGACCCAGCCGGACGGGGCCCACGCGGGCGGCACGCGGCCGGACGGGCCCCAGACGTACGGGACCCGGGTTGTCAGGACCGGGCCGGATGGGGCCTTGGCGGACGGGACCCATGCGGAGCGGACCCACGCCGACGGGGCTCAGGCGGATGGGGCCGGGACGGACGGGACCCGGGCGGACGGGACCCACGCGGAGGCGGCCCAGGCGGACGGGGCCCAGGCGGACGGGACCCGGGCGGACGGGGCCCAGGCGGACGGGACCCAGGCGGACGGGGCCCAGGCGGACGGGACCCGGGCGGACGGGGCCCAGGCGGACGGGACCCAGG
>JBCCMW010000073.1:0-13230 GCA_039026175.1 Pseudomonadota bacterium | reverse complement strand
GGCTCGTAATCGATAGAGGATGCCTTCGAGGATGGCCTCCGCTGCATCCACGGGACGACGGAGCGTCTCGTAGGCGGCCGCACAGGCCGCACAGGCCTCCGTCGCCTCGACCGCGCGCCCCTCGAGTCCCAACGCCTCGGCCTCGAGGGCCAGCGACGTATCCCAACATCGACCGCGGCGGGTTCGCCCAGGACATGGTCAAGATCAGCCCCTTCGGTGCCGCCGTGCCCCAAGCGGTGCGCGACGAGGTCATGGCGGCGCGTCAGGCGTTCATCGACAACAGCTTTATCCTCTACAAGGGTCCGCTCAAGGACAACGAGGGTAACGAGGTGATCCCCGCCGGCACCGAAATCTCGAACACCGACAACGACTTCAAGCTGTCGGTCAAATGGCTGGTCGAGGGGGTGAGCGGAGAGACCGGCCTCTGATGAGCCCGTCCGACGCAGACCGGGCGTCCCGGCAGGCGATGTCGCCCGCCGGGCCGAACTACGCCGTGCTGCTGGGCGGTCCCGCGCGCGAGGGGGTCGAGGCGGTCACGCTCTCGATCCTCGCCCTGCTGGGCGCCTTCGCGCTGTTCGCCGTGTTCGTGGCGGTGCAGGGCCACGACCCGGTGGCGGTCTACCGGGTGCTGTGGCTGGGCGCCTTCGGCACCTCGTTCTCGATCGAGAACACGCTGACGCTGGCCGCGCCGATCATCCTGACCGCGCTCTGCACGCTGATCCCGGCGCGCATCGGGCTGTTGGTGATCGGCGGCGAGGGCGCGCTGATCATGGGCGGGCTCGGCGCTGTGCTGGCGGGCATGGCCATCACCGGGCTGCCCGGACACCTGGGCATCCTGTGGTGTACGCTGATGGGTGCTGTCTTCGGCGGCGCGTGGGTCGCGATGGCCGGCGCGCTGAAGCACTGGCGCGGCGTGAACGAGACCATCGCGACGCTGCTGCTGAACTACATCGCCATCGCGCTGATGTTCCACCTGGTGACGGGGCCGCTGCGCGACCTGGACGTCGCGATCAAGGCGCAGAGCTATGCGATCCCCCAGGCCTATGCGATGGGCGATCTGCCCGGCTGGTCGGTCCACTGGGGGCTGGTCTATGGGGTCGTGGTGATCGCGGGCGTCCACGTCTTCCTGCGCCACACGGTGACGGGGTTTTCGATGTCCGTGCTGGGGGGCAACCGGCGCGCGGCCCAGATGGCGGGGCTGAACATCGGGGGGCTAACGCTGCTGGCCCCCGGCCGGGGCGGTGCGGCGGGGGGGCTGGCCGGCGCGATCGTGGTGGTCGCCGTCCACCGCGCGGCGTCCGAGAGCCTGGTGGTCGGCTTCGGCTACACGGGCATCCTGGTCGCGTTCCTGGCGCGCCAGAACCCGCTGGCGGTGGTCATCGTGGCGCTGGTCATCGGGGGGATCGCGGCCTCGGGCGGGTTGTTGCAGCGCCGCTTCGGGATGCCGGATGCGGCGACCGACCTGCTGCTGGGCATGATCTTCCTGGCCGTGCTCGCCTCGAACGCCCTGGCCGGGCGGCTGTTTCCGGCACGCTGAGGGGCGCGCGATGGACACCGAGCTTGGCTGGTGGGGTGTGCTGATCGCGGTGATCGGCGGCGCGGTGCGCGTGTCGAGCCCGTATCTCTTCGTCGCGCTCGGCGAGACGCTGACCGAGCGGGCCGGCCGCGTGAACCTAGGCCTGGAGGGCACGCTGGTGCTGGGCGCGATGACGGCGTTCGCGACGTCGTACCTGACGGGCTCGCCCTGGCTGGGCGTACTGGCCGCGGGGGGCGCGGGCACGCTGCTGGGGACGCTCCACGCGCTCATCTGCAACCTGCCGCGGGTCAACGACATCGCGGTCGGCATCGCGCTGTTCATCTTCGGCACCGGGCTGGCGTTCTACCTGGGCAAGGATTTCGTCGTCCCGCGCGCCGACATGCTGCCGGGCCTGCCGCTGGGCGACTGGTCCGACATCCCCGCCGTGCAGTCGGCGCTGGAGATCAGCCCGCTGTTCCTGTTGGGCGTGGAGCTGGCGTTCTTCCTGCAATGGGCGATCTACAACACCCGCTGGGGGCTGGTGCTGCGCATGGCGGGCGAGAACGCCGAGGCTGGCCGCGCGCTGGGCCTGTCGGTCCCCCTGATCCGGCTGTCCGCCACCGCGGCGGGGGGCTTTCTGTCGGGCATCGGGGGCGCGTTCCTGTCGCTCTACTACCCCGGCAACTGGAACGAGGGGCTGTCCAGCGGCCAGGGGCTGATGGCCGTCGCCCTGGTGATCTTCGCGCGCTGGAACCCGGTGCGCTGCTTTTGGGCCTCGCTCCTGTTCGGCGGCGCCACGGCGCTGGGCCCGGCGGTCCAGACCGTGGGCATCGCGTCGGGCTATTACCTCTTCAACGCAGCGCCTTACGTGATGACGTTGATCCTGCTCATCTGGGCGTCCAGCCCGCGCGAGGCGCTGGTCGGCGCGCCGCGCGAAGTCTCGATCTCGCGATGAGGGACGCCAAGGCACCGCCCGAGGTCGAGATCGTCGGCCTCTCCAAGAGCTTCGGCCCGGTCAGGGCGCTGGACGCCGTGTCCGAGCGTTTCGCCCCCGGCTGCTTCCACGCGCTGTTGGGCGAGAACGGCGCCGGCAAGTCGACGCTGGTCAAGTGCCTGATGGGCTTCTACCGCGCGGACGACGGGCAGATCGCCATCGCCGGGCGCGAGCGGCGGATCGACGGGCCGCAGGACGTGCAGGACCTCGGCCTCGGCATGGTCTACCAGCACTTCACGCTGGTCGAGCCGATGAGCGTGGCCGAGAACCTGGTGCTTGCCCGCCCCCAAATCCCGGCCGTGATCGACTGGGCGGCCGAGCGTGCGGCGATCGCGCGGTTCATGGAGACCGCGCCCTTCCGGCTGGACCCCGACGCCACCGTCGCGACCCTGGCGGCGGGCGAGAAGCAGAAGCTGGAGATCCTGAAGCAGCTCTGGCTCGGCCGGCGGTTCCTGGTCCTGGACGAGCCGACCTCGGTGCTGACGCCGTCCGAGGCGGACGAGGTGCTGGCCGAGATGCGCCGCCTGGCCGATGCCGGCGTGCTGAGCGTGGTGCTGATCACCCACAAGTTCCGCGAGGTGATGGCCTATGCCCGCGAGGTCAGCGTCCTGCGCGCCGGCCGCCACGTCGGCCGCGCGACGGTGGCCGAGATCGACGAGGCGCACCTGGCCACCATGATGTTCGGCGAGGCGACGCCGCGCACGCCCGCGGCCCGGGCCGACACCCCGGCCGCCGCCCCGTACCTGCGGATCGAGGGCCTGACCGCGCGCGGCGACCGGGGGACGCTGGCCGTGGTGGGCGCCAGCCTGGCCGTCGCGCCGGGCGAGGTGGTCGGCGTCGCCGGCGTTTCGGGCAACGGGCAGAAGGAGCTGGTCGAGGTGCTGGCCGGCCAGCGCGCGGCCGAGGCCGGGCGGCTGGACGTCGACGCCCGTCCCTTCCACGGCACCCGCGCCGAGATCGAAGCCGCCGGCGTGTTCCTGCTGGCCGAGGAGCCGCTGCAGAACAGCGCCGTGCGCTCGATGAGCGTGATGGAGAACCTGATGCTGCGCCGCTACGACCGCGCCCCGGCCGCGCGCGGGCCGTGGCTCGACCGGGCCGCGATGCGCCGGATGGCCGAGGCGCTGATCGCCCGCTACGCCATCCGCACCGCCGGGCCCGACGCCGCACTCCACACCCTGTCGGGCGGCAACGTCCAGCGCACGGTGCTGGCGCGCGAGCTGTCCGAGGACGTCCGTCTGCTGGTCGCCCAAAACCCGTGCTTCGGCCTCGACGCCTCGGCCGCCGCCGAGATCCGCGCCCAGATCATGGAGGCGCGCAACCGCGGTGCCGCGATCCTGCTGATCTCAGAGGACCTGGACGAGATCCTGGCGCTCTCGGACCGCATCCTGGTGATGTCCGCGGGCCGCATCGTCCACGCCTGCCGGGCCGCCGACGCCGACCGCTACGCGATCGGGCGCCACATGGCCGACGCCGCAACCGAGGCAGGTGCTGCATGAGCGAGCCGACGCTGATCACCGGCGGGCTGGTCCTGCACGGCACGCCCGCGGCGGTGGCGCCCGCCGACATCCTGGTCGACGGCCCGCATATCGCGGCGATCGAGCCTGCGGGCACCATCGACCCCTCGCGCGGGCGCCCGCTGCCCGCGACCGACCGGCTGATCGTCCCCGGCCTGGTGAACGGCCACACCCACGGGCACGGCGCGCTCGGCAAGGGCCAGGTCGGCGACCGTGTGCCGCTGGAGGTGTTCCTGACGGGCTCGGGCGCCTCCAACGGCAACCGGACCCTCGAGGACAAGCGTCTGACCGCCCGGCTGACTGCGGTGGAGCTGGTGCGCAAGGGCTGCACCACGGCGTTCGACCTGTTCGTCGAGTATCCCGCACCCTCGGTCGAGGGGATGGACGCGGTCGCCGGCGCCTATGACGAGGTCGGCATGCGCGCCGTCATCGCCCCCATGATGGCCGACCGCACCCTGTTCGAGGCGCTGCCGGGCCTGGTGGACAGCCTGCCCGGGCCCCAGCGCGCCCGCGCCGAGGCCATGCAGACCGCGCCCACCGACACCAGCCTCGCGGCCGCCGAGGCGGTGTTGAAGGGCTGGTCCCACGACCGCGCGCGCATCCGCCCCGCCGTCGCACCCACCATCCCGCTGCATTGTTCGGACGCGTTCATGCACGGCTGCGCGCGGCTGGCCGAGACCTACGACGTCCCGCTGCAGACCCACCTGGCCGAGACGCGGACCCAGCATGTCCTGGGCCTGCAGCGCTATGGCCGCACGCTGACCGCGCACCTCGACGCGCTGGGTCTGCTGTCGCCCCGCTTCTCGGCCGCCCACGGCATCTGGCTGACGGACGAGGACATGCAGCGCATCGGCGCCGCGGGCGGCGGCGTCGTGCACAACCCGATGTCCAACCTGCGCCTCGGCTCCGGCGTCGCGCGGGCGCGTAAGCTGTTGGAGGCCGGCGTGCGGCTCGGCATCGGAACGGACGCGTCGAACACGTCGGACGGGCAGAACATGTTCGAGGCGCTGCGCCTGGCGGCGTACCTGTCGCGGATCTGCGACGCCGACCGGGGCCGCTGGCTTGACGCGGGCGAGGCCGTGACCGCCGCCACCACCGGCAGCGCCCAGATCCTGGGCTTCGACAAGATCGGCCGTCTCGCCCCAGGGTGGGCCGCGGACATGTTGTTCATCGATCTGGCGCACATCACCTACGTGCCGCTCCGCCAGCCGCTGTTGCAGATGGCCTTTGCCGAGAGCGGCGCCGCACTCCGCTCGGTGATGATCGCGGGGCGCATGGTGCTGGAGGACGGCCACCTGCTGCCCATCGACTAACCCGCTTTGTGGGCCGTGGCCGAGCCCGCCCGCGACCGCCTGGACGCGATGAACGCCCAGGCGATGGCCGCGGCCGACGTCATGGCGGACCTTGTCGGCTGCTTCTGCCTGGCCCACGCCCGCACCCCCTCGGGCATGTGCCGCTCGGTCTGGGAAGGCGATCCGGCCTGAACCCGCGCCGCCCGCGTGCGCATGCGCGCCCTGCGGCCCCGGCAGTAGAGGCGCGCGCTGCGCCGCGGAACCGCACCGTTTCGCCGACCAAGCCGCTGCCGCCGCGCATCGCATGGCTGGGTCGCCGACGCATCGCTGCGGGGGCCGCCGGGGGCAGGTCCGGGCCCATCGTCGACGCGGCGGTGCCCCGGCCGGGACGGCGTCGCGCCGATCGCGCTGGGCCAGCACACGAGGCGCCGCAGCGCCGCTTCTCGATCCCCTTGCATCCGCGGGTTGGCGCTGCCCGTCAGCCGTGTCCCGGAGTGGTGTACGGGCCGGCCGCGCGCAGAACGCCAGGCGCGGCGGCCACCAAAGGACGCGCCCCGACGTGCTGGGTCCAGCCTGGCGTGGTTGATTGCGCGTCCCTAAGGCATTCCGGGCGATGATGGCGCGCGAGAGCCTCCCCTCTCTAAGTCCTGCTTTCGCGACGGTGTCGGCCGCCGTAAGGAACGGGACATGCAGATTGTCGCAATTGGCCCGAGCACCCAGCAGGCATTATCCATGCAGATCGTCTTTCCAGCCGCCGCGGCGTGGACGCCTCCCACCCCGGTGACGGGCATTAGGGCGGGGCTTGGCACACGCTGGATCGCGGTCGCCCAGCGGTATGGCCATGCCGGCCGGTGTGCCGGCGCAAGGACCATCGGGGCGTTGGTCGATCCGGCCCAGGTCTCGGCCCATCGGCACGGGCCGCGCGGGGGCCGGGCGCTGCGCCTGGTGTCGAAGCTCGGTCCCGGGGCCTCGGTCGTCGACCACGGTGCACTGACTGCCGTGCCGACCAGCGCAGTTACCCATCGCGTCGGGCCCACGATCTTGCCACGCGCTGCCCTCAGCGAGCCCTCGCAGCCGCCGCGCGGGGCGGCGCCGGGTCGACACGCCGTGCGATAGTGGCGTCGACGCTGTGAAGAGATCTCTCGCGCGCAGCAGCGGCGTGTTTGCGGACCCTGGTGCGGACCGGGCGCCGTTGACGCGAGCGCCGACACAGCCCGGAGACCGCGAAGTCGCCATGGCCGCGCGGTTGGCCGACATCCTGCGCGATCGCATCGTTCGTGGGATCCTGGCGCCCGACGCGCGGATCGTCGAGCGCAGGCTCTGCGCCGAGCTCGAGGTCTCGCGCACACCACTTCGCGAGGCGCTGAAGCTGCTGGAGATCGACGGCCTGGTCGAGATCCACCGCCATCGTGGCGCGCGCGTCGCGCCGCTGCGCTCGGACGACGCGCGGCATCTCTTCGAGGTTCTCGCCGGCATCGAGGCCACCGCAGCGGCCCTTGCGGCCGAGCGCATCGGTCCCGAGGCGATGGCCGCGCTGGAAGACATGCACGCAGGGATGCTCACGCATTTCCGTGCCGGCGAGCGCGATGCCTATTTCGCGCTCAACAGCCGCATTCACCAGGCCGTTCTGGCGGCTGCAGCGAACCCGTATCTGTCCGAGACCCATGCCCGCCTGATGCTGCGCGCCATGCGCGGGCGCTATGCGGCGATCATGGAACCGCAGCGGCTGGCCGAGGCGATGGGCGAGCACGAAGCGCTGATGGCAGCCCTGCGCGTGCGGAACGGGGCCGCCGCGGGCCGGATCTGGCGGCGTCACCTGCTGCGCACCGGCGAGGCGGTCGCCGGCGTGATCGACGGCACGGGCGACGCGGCGGAGAGCGAAGCCCGGGCCTGACCGGCCACCGGCGCGCCACCGCTTGCCGCGCGCTGTGCTCCGCGACACGCTCGCGGCGCGCGGCGTCGAGGCCCGCTATGGTCCGGCAGGACGGCGATGGGTGGATCTGCCTGCCGCCGCTCATGGGCCCCGAACAGGGCGTCCGCCGCTCGGCAGGGCACAGCCGGCCCAGTCCCGGGTCAAAGCGTCGGGACCGGCCGGGCACCGAGACTGCGGCGCAGAACAGGCGCGGCTTTGGCCCCGGAGGTTTTGCAGCCCTGCACCGGCAGTCCACGACGCTTTCAGCGCTCGTCCGCGGGCCCCGTGTCCGCTCCCTTAGAAATGGCATGCCATTTGCTTTGGACCGGGGGACCATCGCAGACGGAGACGACATGCCCGCGCGCCTCGCCGACCTGCTGTTCTGCCTGTTTGGGCTGGGCACGGCCCTGGCTGCGGCGCTCTCGCTGTTCGGCGGCACCCAGACGGCGTGGATCGAGACGCTGGGCGACATGACATCGCCTGCCTTCTTTCCCGCAATCGGCGCCATGGCGCTGACCCTGGCCTCGCTGGCCATTGCCGCGCGCAGCCTGGCGATGCCCGCGGCGGCGGCGCTGCAGCGACCCGGTCTGCGCCCCCCGCTGGTGCTGGCAATCGTCTTTGCGATGACGCTGCTGATCGGCCGGATCGGGTTCCTCGAAACCCTCGTGCTGGCCCTGCTGGTCCTGCCGCCGGTCTTCGGTCTGCGCGATCTGCGCCTGATCCTGCCGACGGCGCTGGCGGTACCGCTCGCCGTGCATCTGCTGTTCGAGCGCGTGCTGCTGGTGCGCTTTCCCGACGGTCTGGTGTTCTGATGCCGGTCGAGGCGATAGCGCACGGGCTCGCGGTTCTGGCCGATCCGATGGCGCTGGCGGCAGCCTTCCTGGGGCTGGCGGCGGGCATCGTGGTGGGCGCCCTGCCGGGCCTGACGGCGACGATGGCCGTGGCGGTGCTGGCGCCCTTTACCTTTTTCATGGACGCGACCGTCGGCATCCCGTTCCTGCTGGGGATCTACAAGGGCGCGATCTATGGCGGGTCGATCCCCGCGATCACGATCAACACGCCGGGCACCGCCGCGGCGGCGGCCACGGCCATCGACGGCGCCGCGCTGGCGCGCCAAGGGCTGGGGCGCAAGGCGCTGGAGATGAGCCTCGTCGCCTCGGTCGTCGCCGACCTGCTGGCAACGCTGGTGCTGATCTTCGTGGCCGCGCCCCTGGCCTCGGTCGCCATCGGCTTCGGCTCGCCCGATTTCACGATGCTGTACCTGTTCGCGCTGGTGATGATTGCCGGCGTCTCGGGCTCGTCCGCCGCCAAGGGAGCGTTTGCCGTCGCCCTCGGCGTACTGCTCGCCTGTGTCGGTTTCGACCCGATGTCGGGCGCCTCGCGGCTCACCTTCGGGGTGATCGATCTCTGGGGTGGCATCTCGCTGGTGCCGCTCTTGATCGGGATGTTCGCGCTGTCCGAGATCCTGGTGCAGGCCGAGCGTCTGGGCCGCGAGAAGCTGGCGCAGGTCCGGGTCGAGATGTCGGCCGCGGGCATCACCCGCGGCGAAGTGCGGGGCGCGATGCCGACCATCCTGCGCTCGTCCGGGATCGGTGCCTTTCTCGGCGCGCTCCCCGGTCTTGGGGCCGAGGTTTCGTGTTGGCTGGCCTATGGCATGGCCAAGCGGCGCAGCCGCGATCCGGCGCAGTACGGCAAGGGCTCGCTAGAGGGTGTCGCGGCGGCCGAGGCCGGCAACAATGCCGTCTGCCCCGCCGCGCTGATCCCGATGATGGTGTTCGGCATTCCCGGCGACACGATCACCGCGGTGTTGCTGGGCGCGTTTATGGCGCAGGGCCTGCTGCCGGGTCCTCTATTGTTCGAGCAGCACGGACCGGTGCTGTACGGCTTTTTCGCCATCCTGCTGGTCACCAACGCGATGCTGCTGGTCTTTGGCCTGGGGGCGATCCGGTACCTGCGCCACATCACGGCGATCCCGCCGGGGGTGCTGTACCCGTCGGTGATCGCGCTCTGTTTCGCGGGCGCCTTTGCCGTGAACAACGCCGTCTTCGACTGGTGGATCATGCTGGCGGGCGCGCTGCTGGGCTATGCCATGCGCAAGGCCGATGTCCCGATCCCGCCGCTGGTCATCGCGATGCTGCTGACGCCGGGGCTGGAGAATTCGCTTCGCCAGTCGCTGACGCTGTCCGACGGCAGCCTGCTGATCTTCGTCACCGAACCGATCTCCGCGACGCTGCTCGCCGTCGTGGCGGGGATCGTGGGCTTTCTCGGCTGGCGCAGTCTCTCGACCCCAAGACCCTCAGAAAACCAACAGGGAGCCTGAACAATGACCATGCGATCCACCACCAGCCTCGCCATCGGTGCGGTACTGATGTTGGGGGCACCCGCACCCCTGGCGATGGCGGCCGAGTTCCCCGAGAAGCCGATCACCTTTGTCACGCCGTATCCGCCGGGCGGCTCGCATTCGCTGCACGCCGGCATCATCACCACGGTGGCCGAGCCCTACTTCGGCCAGCCGATGATCTCGGTCATCCGCTCGGGCGGTGGCGGCGCAGTGGGTGCGACCGAGGTCTCGAAGTCCGGCGCCGACGGCTATACGGTGCTGTTCGGCGATCCCACGATCAACTCGCTGCGCCCGCAGGTCGAGGATTTGCCCTACACCACCGAGGACTTCATCCCCGTCGCGCGCATCAACTATTCGCCCGCGGTGTTCGTCGCGCGCGCGGATGCGCCCTTCGACGACCTGGCCTCGATGATCGCCTATGCGAAAGAGAACCCCGGCGATCTGGTCTACTCGAACGACAACGTGAACGGCTTCACCTACACGGTGTTCGAGCTGCTGAAGATGAACACCGACACCGACATGAAAGGCATCGTCTATGGCGGCGGCGGCCCGGCGGTGCAAAAGCTGCTGGGCGGCGAGACAATGGCCTATGCGGGCGCCCCGTCGGTGGTTGGCGAGCATATCAAGGCCGGCACCCTCACGGGCATCTGCACCACCGACTTCGAGCGTTGGGAGAGCCTGCCTGACGTGCCGACCTGCGGTGAGCTCGGCGAAGAGATCATCTTTCACTTCTGGCGCGGTGTGCTAGTGCCTGCCGGCACGCCCGACGACGTGGTCGCCAAGCTGTCCGCGGGTTTCGAAGAGTTGGTCAAGGACGAGGGCTTTTTGCGGCTGATCGGCCGCATCAACAGCCGCGTCGATTTCCTGGGCGCCGAGGCGTTCGGCGCGCTGATGGCCGAGGAGCAGGCGCAGCTAAAGGCGGTCTACGACAACCTGAACTGATGCCGTGATCGGATGATCCGACCTTGCCACCGACCGGGGCGCGCCGCACTGCCGCGCCCCGGTCCTGCGGAGATCTGCCCATGACGCGGCTGACGCTGACCGACGCGTTGATGATCGAGCCGCCGGAGGGCGTCGAGCCGGGCGGCCGCGTCGATGTCGAGATCGCCGACGGGGCGGTCGCCGAGATCCGTCCGGCCGGGCAAGGCGCCCCACGCGGCGAACCCGTCCCAGCGACAGGCCGGCTGCTGACGCCGGGTCTGATAAACGGGCACCACCACAGCCACGAGCACTATCACAAGGGGCGCTACGACCGTCTGCCGCTCGAGCTCTGGATGAACTATGTCCGGCCGCTCTCGCCGATCCCGCTGAGCGCGCGCCATGTCTATCTGCGCACCATGGTGGGCGCGATCCAGGCGCTGCGCTCGGGCACGACCACCATCGTGGACGATCTGAATGTCAGCCCCGTGCTGATCCCCGAGCATGTCGATGCCGCCCTGCAGGCCTACGAGGATATCGGCATCCGCGCTCTGGTGGGCCCGACGCTGTTCGACCGCCCGTTCTTCCGTGCGCTGCCCTTTGTCGAGGAGGAGTTCCCGCCCGAGCTGTTGGCGCGCCTGTCGGCCGTCAAGGCGACGGCGCCGGACGCGGTGCTGGCCTTCGTGCGCGCCAAGGCCGTCGAGCGGCACCCGCGCGAGGCGCGCGTCGGCATCCTTGCCGCACCCAGCGCCCCGCAGCGCTGTACCGACGGTTTCCTGCGTCAGGTCCGCGCGATGGCCGACGAGATCGTGCTGCCGGTTATCATCCACGTACAGGAGACGCGGCTGCAGGCGGTGACGGCCCAACGCTTCTACGGCCGTTCGATGTTCGCCCATCTCGACGCGCTGGGCTTTCTCAAGCCCGCGACGTCGCTGATCCACGCGGTCTGGGTGACACCCGAGGATATCCGCCTGATCGCGGCCTCCGGCGCCTCGGTCCAGCACAACCCGAACAGCAACCTCAAGCTCGGCTCGGGCCTGATGCCGATGCGCGAGATGCTGGAGGCCGGCGTCAACGTGAGCCTCGGCACCGACGGCTGCGGCTCGATCGACACGGTGGACATGTTGCGCGCCGTCGCCTCGACCGCGCTGGTGCAAAAGCTGCGCGGCGATGTGCCCGAACGCTGGATCGACGCGGGCGAGGCCTTTGCCGCGGCGACGACAGGCGGTGCGCGCGCGCTGGGGCAAGCCGACCGGCTGGGGCGGGTCGCCGTAGGGATGCGGGCGGACCTGGCGCTCTGGCGGCTCGACAGCATCCCGTTCGTGCCGCTGAACGACCCGCTCCGCCAGCTCGTCTATGGCGAGACCGGTGCCTCGCTGGACCGGCTGCTGGTCGACGGCCGCGTCGTGATGCAGGACGGTCGCCTGAGCCTGATCGACGAGGCCGCCATTCTGTCGGAGATCGGCGCTGCCCACGCCGAGATCGAGCCCGCCCTCGCCGACGCCGAAGCGACCGTCGAGGCGATGATGCCTGCCTATCGCCGCATCGTCGCGCGGTGTCGCGACGAGACCATCGATCCGGCCGTTCTGCCCGCGCGCCTGGCGTGATGGCGCGGGTTCGGGCAGCGCCGCCCACAAACCAGGCAAATGGCATTCCAGTCCCGGTAAAGCGCTGAAAACAGCATGATAAAATGCTGGCACGCTGCTTGCTGCCCGCAAGAGAGACCTCTGCTGCCAGAAGGGAACGCCCATGTCCGATCGTACCGTCACCCGTCGCCGCCTGCTGGGCACCGCCGCGGCCGTCGGCATCGCCGCGCCGTTCATCGCCCGACCGGCCTTTGCCGCCACCACCTTCGAGAAGATCAAGCAGGCCGGCGTGCTGCGCATCGGCTGCGAGGCGACCTATCCGCCCTTCACCTTCCGCGAGGCGGGCGAGATCGTCGGCTACGACGTCGACCTGGCCGCGGTGATGTGTGCGACGTTGAGCGTCGAGCCCGAGTTCATCGACACCCAATGGTCGGGCATCATCCCGGCGCTCTATGCTGGGCGTTTCGACATCATCATGTCGTCGATGAGCTACCGCAAAGAGCGGCTGGAGAAGGTCGCCTTCTCGATCCCCTATGCCGAGGCCAGCCAGGCGCTGCTGATCCGGGCGGAGGACGCCGAGGAGATGACCTCGCTGAACGACATGTCGGGCAAGGTGCTGGGCGTGAAGCTCGGCTCGCCGGGCGAGAGCATGAAGGACAGCCTGTCCGAAGAGATCGCCGCTGCCGCCGGTTCGGGTTTCGAGGACGTGAAGATCTACGACGACCACCCGGCCGCGTATCTCGCGCTGTCGCAGGGCTCGGTCGACGGCGTGCTGAACACGCTCCCGACCCTCGGCCAGGTGATGAAGGACCGGCCGGGCGCCTATGCGCTGGTGCGCCCGGTCGGCAAGCCGAACTGGGCCGGCCTCGCCGCGCGGCTCGAGGACACAGAGCTTGTCGCCTTCCTCGACACCGAACTCACGCGTCTGAAGGACAATGGCGAGATCTACGCGATGCAGGAGAAGTGGTTCGGCTTCAAGATGGACCTTGCCGACGAGATCCCGTCCTTCGTCTGACGGTCCGATCGTCTCTGACCCTGCGGCCAGGGCGGGGCCGGCCAGCCCAGCCGGCCCCGAAACGGTTCACTGATGTCGATCGACTGGCAGATCATCGAGAAGGCGATCCCGCTGCTCTTCGAGGGCGCGCTTATCACGCTCG
>JBCCMW010000072.1:0-13278 GCA_039026175.1 Pseudomonadota bacterium | reverse complement strand
GCCTGGGTCACGAGGCGGCGCTCGCGGCGCTTCTGCCGCCACTCGCCGCCATGATCGACGCACCGATCCTGGCCGCGGGACACCGGATCGTGCACGGCGGCGTCGATTTCACCGCGCCTGTGGCGGTGGACGAGACGGTGCTGTCGGCGCTCGGACGGCTGGTGCCGCTGGCGCGCACGCACCAACCGCACGGCATCGCGGCGATCCGCACCGTCGCCCGACAGTTCCCGGCGATCCCGCAGATCGCCTGCTTCGACACCGCGTTCCACGCGACGATCCCGGACCGGGCCAAGGCGATCGCCCTGCCTGCCGCCGTGCGCGCGGCCGGCGTGCGGCGCTACGGCTTTCACGGCCTGTCGTACCAGTGGATCGCGGGGCGGCTGCCGGCGCTGATGGGGCGGGCGGCCGAGGGGCGCGTCGTCGTCGCGCATCTCGGCAACGGTGCCAGCCTCTGCGGCCTGGTCGCCCGCGAGAGCCGCGCCACCACCATGGGCTTCACCCCGCTCGATGGGCTGGTGATGGGCGAGCGGCCGGGGCTGACGGATCCGGGTGCGGTGCTGTTCATGCTCGAGGAGATGGGCATGGACATCGCCGCGGTGCGCGATGCGCTGTTCAAGCGGAGCGGGTTGCTGGGTCTCTCGGATCTCTCGAACGACATGCGCACGCTGGCTGGCGCCGACTGCCCGGCCGCGCGCTTCGCCATCGAGGTCTACGTCCACCGCGTGGTGCGCGAGATCGGCGCGATGGCGGCCGAGATCGGCGGACTGGACGCCCTGGTCTTCACCGGCGGCATCGGCGAGAACGCAGCAGCGATCCGGGCCGACGTGGTCGCAGGCTGCGGTTGGCTGGGCCTGGCGCTGGACGCCGAGGCCAACGCGGCGCGCGCGACGCGGATCTCGCCGCCCGGCAGCCCGCCCGTGATGATCGTGCCCGCCAACGAGGAGGCGGTGATCGCCGAGGCAACCGCGCGCCGTCTCGCCCCCGCCTGACGCCGCCGTCGGCCACAGGACCGCAGCGCCCGAAGGGCCCGGAACCCGACCCGCCGAAGGCGCCTCCGGCGGACCGGGTTCCGGGGCCTTCGGCCGCCGAGGCGCACAGCTTCGTGAGCATCGGCAGACGCAGCGCAGGCATCAGCCTGCAAGGCGGCGCGGTTGATGGGCCGCTGACGGACGCGGCCTACTTCCCCGCCACGGCGGCTCGACCGCCGCGCACATGGGAGACTGCGATGAGCCTCATAGCCCCCCTCCGTTCGTTCCTCACGGTCCCGTTCCTCGGTGCGGCCCTCGCCGCCGCCGCACCCGCGGCCAAGGCCGACCCCGTGACGTTCGAGCTCGATCCCACCCACACCACCGTCGCCTTCTTCGTCGACCACATCGGCTACGCCCGCACCCTGGGCTGGTTCACGGAGGTCAGCGGTTCGTTCGTCTACAACGCCACCGAGCAGACGGTGACCGACATCCGCGTCGAAGTCACCGCCGCCTCGGTCTTCACCAACGACGAGCGGCGCGACAAGCACGTGCGCGACAGCGATTTCCTCGACGTCGAAGCGCACCCCGTGATCGTCTTCACCGCCGAGGGCGGCGAGGTGACGGGCGAGAACACCGGCGTCGTGCGGGGCGAGCTTACCCTGCTAGGCGAGACCCGGCCCGTCGAGGTTGCGGTCACGCTCAACAAGGACGAGCCCTACCCGTTCGGTCACCGCAAGCGCACGCTCGGCGTCTCGGCCGAGGCCACGGTGGTGCGCTCAGCCTACGGCATGGACTATGCCCTGGGCGGTCTCGTCGGCGACGATGTAAGCGTGCTGATCGAGCTGGAAGCGATCGCCCAGGACTGAGCCGCGCAGCGCGCCCGGCGACCCCGGTCCCGAACCCCGCGGGGGTCCCGATCCCCGCGCGCGAGCGCTGACACCGAACCCCGCGCGCGAGCGCTGACACCGCACCCCGCGCGCGAGCGCTGCACCGAACGCCGGGCCGCCGCCACAGCAGCCCGGCGTTTTACCTCCGCCCGAACCGGCCGGGTTCGGGCGGTGCCGCGCCCACAGCCTGCCCGATCGCCCCAGATCGCGGCCCGCTGCCGGCCGGAATGCCGCGCCCCTACGACCCATGGCCGCTTTCGAACCGCGCGGACTTCGGCAACGATGCGCCGAAATGGAAAACGTTTTCGACAGGGTGCCGACGTCCGCGACGCGCACCCGGGGAGGCCAGGTGACCGAGGATCGCGCATTCATCCAGAAACTCGAGGCGATCTGCGGCGCGCGCTATGTGCACGCCACCCAGGTCGCCGTCGACCCGTTCCGCAAGGGCTGGCGCTCGGGCCAGGGCGAGGCCGAGGCCGCCGTCAAGCCCGGCACGCTGCTCGAGATGTGGCGCGTGCTGCAGGCCTGTGTCGCCAACGACCGCATCGTGATCATGCAGGCGGCGAACACGGGCCTGACCGAAGGCTCGACACCCAGCGGCAGCTACGACCGCAACGTGGTGATCGTCAACACGCTGCGCCTGGACGGCATCCACGTGCTCAAAGACGGCCATCAGATCGTCAGCTATCCGGGCGCGACGCTCTACAAGCTGGAAAAACTGCTGAAACCGCTCGGCCGCGAGCCCCATTCGGTGATCGGCTCCTCCAACATCGGCGCGTCCATCGTCGGTGGCGTCTGCAACAACTCCGGCGGCTCGCTAACCCAGCGCGGCCCGGCCTACACCGAGCTGGCACTCTTTGCTCAGGTCGGCAGCGACGGGGTGCTGCGGCTGGTCAATCACCTCGGCATCGACCTCGGCGAGACGCCCGAGCAGATCCTGGACACGCTCGACCAGGGCACCTTTACCGAAGCCGACGTGCGCGACGGGGTCGGCCGCGCCTCGGACGACGGCTATGCTGCCAAAGTCCGCGATGTCACCGCATCGACGCCCTCGCGCTATAACGCCGATCCCGACCGGCTGTTCGAGGCGTCGGGCTCGGCCGGCAGGCTGGCGGTCTTCGCGGTGCGGCTCGACACCTACCCGGCCATCGAGGGCGAACGCATCTATTATATCGGCACCAACGACCCTGCCGACTTGACCGTCCTGCGCCGACGCATCCTGACCGAGTGCGACGAGTTGCCGATCTGCGGCGAATACGTGCACCGCGAGCTCTTCGACGTGGCGCGCAAGTACGGCAAAGACACGCTGATGATGATCCACTGGTTCGGCACCGACCGTCTGCCGACCTTCTTTGCGATCAAGAGCGCACTCGACGCACGGGTCGCCAAGATCCCGTTCCTGCCGCGTCATCTGGTGGATCGCGTCATGCAGGTCCTCAGTCGCCTGATCCCCGAGCCCCTGCCGAAGCGGATGCTCGAGTGGCGGGCGCGCTTCGAGCATCACCTGATCCTGAAGGTCGGTACCGGCGCGGCGGCCGCGGCCGAGAAGATCCTGGCCGACGTGCTGGACAGCGAGGCCTGGTTCGCGTGCACGCCCGCCGAGGGCAAGAAGGCGATGCTGCACCGCTTCGTCGCCGCAGGGGCGGCTGTGCGCTTCCACGCGGTGCACGCCAGCGAGGTCGAGGACGTCATCGCCCTCGACATCGCGCTGGCGCGCAACGACGAACACTGGATGGAGACGCTGCCCGAGGAGATCGAAAAGGATCTGATCTCAAAGCTCTACTACGGCCACTTCTTCTGCCACGTCTTCCACCAGGACTATGTGGTGCGCAAAGGCGCCGACCCCAAAGCGCTGAAGCAGAAGATGCTGGCGCTGCTCGACAGGCGGGGGGCCGAGTACCCGGCCGAACACAATGTGGGGCATCTCTATCCGGCCAAACCGGCGCTAGCGGCGTTTTACGCGTCGCTGGACCCGACCAACTGCTTCAACCCGGGGATCGGCAAAACCTCGAAACAGCGCAACGTGGCCGTGCCCGCCGCGCCAGAAGCGCAAGCCCCGGCGCCCGCCGCGGAATAGACGTTCGGGCGACGGTTCAGGCGCGCCGGCCACCAAAACGGCCGCGAGGTCCGTGTCCGCGAGACCATCCACGCGGGGGCCCCCATGCGTCTGCGGAGGAAATAGTCGGCTGCGCCGGCCAATTCCGACTGTCACCGGATGGCCCGGTCAACGCGTTGCAGGGTGGATCGGCACGACCTACGGGACGGCGCAAAGGGTTGCGCGGATGGCGGAGCGTCTTGAGGATCACCGCTGGCCGGCCGTAACGCTTCCGGTCGCTCAAGCCTGCCGCCAGCGGAAAGAGGCTGATGGAGACGCCCCGTAGGCCTTCTCTCTCTGCAGTGCGGTGCGCCGCATGCCACGCGCATGCACCACCGTCCAGCATCGCGGCGACCAGCCGCGATACCGCTTGGTCGGACGGCCCGTAGCTGGCGGCCGGGTTCAGGCCTGGTTGCCGCGGAGCGCGAAGAAGGCGCCCAGCATCAGCAGCAGCACGTGGAACTGGTTGTACAGCAAGATTTCCAGCGGCGGCGCGGCATAGGCCACGATCAGCACGCCCAGCACGATGGCTGCGATGCCGAAGCCCGCGATCCGCGTCGCCAGATGCCCGAGCCAGTTCTGCATTACGCCGCCGGCCAGCAGCAGCAGACCCGCGCCGATCTCGCCGATGGCCGCCATGGCCCACAGCATGACCGGCAGGTCGTAGGATGCGGCCTCGGCCGCGCTAAGCGGAGCTTTGCTGAAGCCCTGCTGAAGGATAACCGCGGCGAGAGGCAGGCGGAGGAGCCAATGCGCGGTCTCGAAGACCGGCACTCCCTGGCTGGCGCGCTCAATCGTCATGGTCGCTGTCGTCATCTCGCAGTCCCTCCGTGAACGAGCAGAGATGGTGTGGATGTGGGCGCCCCAAGCGTCTCGCCGATGGAACAAATCGCCGCGGCTTCTTGATATTTTTGGCAAGTCTTTCCATTTTCTCCCAATCAAAGCGCCGTTCGATTTCTGCGTCGGCAGATCGGACACCAACGCTCAGGGTTTTGTCGGATCTCGACCCTGCGAAACTTGGCGCACCGCCATCGATCCCGACAGCGCCGCGCTTGAGCCGAACGGTTGGCACGGCATGGGCGCGCGGCTGGGGTCGACGCCCTCTCCGCCGCGCTGTAGCCTTGGGGGTCAGGCCGCCAGGTAGGCGTCGCGGATTTCGGGGTGGTCGAGCAGCTCGGCCAGGGGGCCGAAGAATTTGCGCTCGCCGCCCTCGATGATCACCGCATAGTCGGCGACGGCCTGGGCAAAGTGCAGGTTCTGCTCGGACAGGAGCACCGTCAGCCCGTCGGCCTTGAGCTGCCGGATCACCCGGGCCATCTGCTCGACGATCACGGGCGCCACGCCCTCGCTCGGCTCGTCCAGCAGCAGGCAGGCAGGGTTGCCCATCAGCGTGCGCGCGATGGTCAGCATCTGCTGCTCGCCGCCCGACAGCGCGCGCCCCCGGTTCTGCCGCCGCTCGGCCAGGTTGGGGAACAGCTCGAACAGCATCGCCTCGGTCCAGGTCACCGTGTCCTCGCGCGGGGGCTGGCGGCCGACGACCAGGTTCTCGGCCACGGTGAGGTCGGTGAAGATCCGCCGCTCCTCGGGCACATACCCCAGCCCCATCTGGGCCACGCGATAGGGCGGCAGGCCCTGGATCGGCTGGCCCTGGAAGCTGACGGTGCCGCTGGCGGGGCGCACCAGCTGCATGATGGACTTGAGCACCGTGGTCTTGCCCGCGCCGTTGCGGCCCAAGAGGGCGACGACCGCGCCGCGGGGCACGACAAAGCCCATGTCGTGCAGCACGTGCGCCTTGCCGTAGAAGCTGTTGACGCCCTCGAGCTTAAGCATCGGCAGCCGCCGCATCGGGGCGAGGGTCGGGCCCAGGAACGGGGCCAGGAACGGTGCCGGCAACGGGCCCGGGAACCGACACGGGCGCCGGATCGGCGAACGCCGTGCCGCCGCCCAGGTACACCTCCTGCACCAGCGGGTCGGCGCGCACCGTCTGGGCCGAACCGGTCGCGATGATCCGGCCGCGGTTCAGCACCATCACCCGGTGGGCGTGGGCGAAGACGACGTCCATGTCGTGCTCGGTGAACAGGACGCTGACGCCCTGCTCGGCCACGATGTCGGCGGTAAGCTGCATCAGCGCCACCCGCTCGCGCGGGGCCATCCCGGCGGTGGGCTCGTCCATCAGCAACAGCTTCGGCGCGTGGGCCAGCGCGATGGCCAGCTCCATGCGCTTGAGATCGCCATAGGCCAGCACGGCACAGTGGCGGTCGGCCTGGTCCGCCATGCCCACCATGGCCAGCAGCGCCAGCGCATCCTCCCGGTGGCGCCGGGTCGCGAAGGGCAGCACCCGGAAGACCTCGCCGTGGTGGGACATCAGCGCCATCTGCACGTTCTCGACCACGGTCATCGAGGCGTAGGTGGCGGTGATCTGGAAGGTGCGTCCTACGCCCTGGCGCCAGACCTGGCGGGGGGCCAGGCCGGTGATCCGCTCGCCGGCCAGGAAGACCTCGCCCCGGGTGGGCTTGAGCTGGCCCATCAGCATGTTGAAACAGGTGCTCTTGCCCGCGCCGTTGGGCCCGATCAGCGCCAGGAGCTCGCCCTTGGCCAGGCTGAAGGACACGTCGTCCACCGCCATCAGCCCGCCGAAGGCGCGGGTCAGGCCCCGGGTCTCCAGCACCGGCGCGCTCATCGCGCGGCCTCGGTGCGCAGGATGCCCACCCGCTCGGCCCCCTTGCGGAGCGAGCCGACGATGCCGTGGGGCGCCAGCACGACGACGACGACGATCAACAGCCCCATGACCAGGCGCCAGTAGTCGAAGCGGGTCAGGAAATCCTCGATCCCCTTGAAAAAGCCCGCGCCCACGACGCCGCCCGACAGGGTCTGCACCCCGCCCAGGAACACGACGATCAGCGCATCGAAGCTGCGCGCGATCTCCAGCTCGTTGGGGAACACGCTGCCCTTGGAGAACACGAACAGCGCGCCCGCGAGGCCGCCCATGAAGCCGGCGAACCCAAAGGCTGCAAGCTGCACGCGCCGCGTGTCGATGCCCGTCGCCTCGGCCTGGCGCTGGCTGTCGCGCGCAGCGCGCAACGCATAGCCGAACGGCGTATGGGCCACGTGGCGCAGCACCAGGATCCCGCCGATCCCGAAGATCAGCGCGAAGTAGAAGTACGCCACCGTGTCGTTCAGCCAGCCCGCGGGCCAGATGCCCAACAGCCCGTCGTCGCCCCCGGTGACCGAACCCCACTGGAACACCAGGCTCCAGATCAGCTGCGCAAAGGCCAGCGTGAGCATCGCGAAGTAGACGCCCGTCAGCCGAAGGCAGACCCAGCCGATGGCCAGCGCCGCGACGCCCGCCCCGATGGGCGCCAGCAGGAACGCCAGCTCCATCGGGCTGTCGGCGTGGGTGACCAGGAGCGCTGCCACATAGGCCCCGCCGCCGTAATAGGCCGCATGCCCGAAGCTGACCAACCCGCCGAGACCCAGCAGGAAGTGCAGGCTGGCCGCGAACAGGCAGAAGATCACGATGTCCGTCGCCAGCACCACCGCGAAGGACGAGCCGTAGATCGGCAGCAGCGCCAGCCCCAGGATCGCCGCCCCGATGGCCAGCCGCACCGGCATCGAGGCGGGCGTCAGCGGGCGCTGCGGCTCGCCGACCTGCCCGTGCTCACCCGCCACCTCCTCGCGCCCGAACAGGCCGTAGGGGCGCACCATCAGCACCGCGACCATCACCACGTACATCAGCACTAGCGTCGATTCGGGCACATAGGTGATGCCGAACACCCGCAGGACCGAGATGATGATGGCCGCGAGATACGCGCCCGGCAGCGAGCCCATGCCGCCGATCACCACCACCACAAACACCGGTGCCAGGATGGTGAAATCCATGAACAGGTCTGCCCCGCCCCGCGGCAGTTGCAGCGCGCCGCCCAGCGCCGCCAGCCCCGTGCCCACGGCGAAGACGCCGGTGAACAGCCACGCCTGGTTGACGCCAAGCGCGCCCACCATCTCGCGGTCCTGGGTGGCGGCGCGCAGCAGCACACCGATCCGCGTGCGGGTCATCACGTACCACAGGCCCAGCGCCACGGCAGGCGTGATGACCAGCAGCGCGATGTCGTACTTGGGGATCGGCTCGCCCATCACCCGGACCACGCCGCGCAGGCCCGGGGCGCGCGGGCCCAGCAGATCCTCGGGGCCCCAGATCATCAGCGCCAGGTCCTGCACGATCAGGATCACGCCGAAGGTGGCGACCAGTTGGAACAGCTCCGGCGCGCGATACACAGGGCGCAGCACCACCAGCTCGACCAGCGCGCCCAGAAGCCCGATCACCACCGCCGCGATCACGATGGCGGCCCAGAACCCCACCACGCCCGGCAGCGTCTCGATCAGCGTGTAGGCCAGGTACGCGCCCAGCATGTAGAAGCTGCCGTGCGCGAAGTTCACGATCCGCGTCACGCCGAAGATCAGCGACAGCCCGCAGGCGACCAGGAACAGCGAGCTCGCATTGGCTAGCCCCGTCAGCACTTGGGCGACGAACAGCTCCATCCGGGTCTCTCTTTAGCGGATCTGGGGGCGGAGGCCCGGCCGGCGGAGGGCCGGGGCCGGGCCGGGGCCGCGCCGCCGGTCGCGCCGCCGCTTGCGCCATCCGAAGCGCTCGGTCGGCGGCGCTCGGTCGGGCGCTCGGTCGGCGGCGCTCGGTCGGGCGCTCGGTCGGCGGCCCTTAGTCGGCGGGGCGCAGCTTGCGCACCTCCTCGTCGGGGGGCAGGTAGTCGGCGCCGTCGCGGTAGACCCAATCCACCATCACACCGCGGTCGCCGTCCATCGCCACGGTGCCCACATAGGCGCCCATGGTCGACTGGTGGTCCAGGTCGCGGAACAGGATCGGGCCCACGGGCGTGTCGACCTCCAGCCCCTCGAAGGCCGAGCGGATGGCCTCGGTTTCGGTCGAGCCGGCCTTCTCCAGCGCCGCGGCCACGCTCTGCACGGTGACGTAGCCGACCAGCGAGCCCAGGCGCGGATAGTCGTCCCAGCGCTCCTGATAGGCGGCGACGAAGGCGCCTTCGGGGCCCTCGGTCAGGTCGTACCAGGGGTAGCCGGTCACCACCCAGCCGACCGGGGCCTCGTCGCCCAGCGGGTCCAGGTACTCGGGCTCGCCGGACAACAGACCATAGACCGTGCGCCCCTCGAAAAGGCCACGATCCGTGCCCTCGCGCACGAAGCGGGCCAGGTCGGGTCCGAAGGTCACGTTGTAGATCGCGTCGGGCTTGGCGCGCTCCAGCGCCTGCACCTCGGCGCCCGCGTCGATCTTGAAGAGCGCCGGCCACTGCTCGCCCACGAACTCGACGTCCGGGCGCAGCGCGGTCAGCGCCTTGCGGAACGCCGCCACCGCGTCCTGGCCATAGGCATAGTTGGGCGCGATGGTGGCGAAGCGCTTGGCATCGCTGGCCGCCGCGATCTCGGCCAGCATCGCCGCCTGCATGTAGGTCGAGGCGCGCAGACGGAAGGTGTAGGCGTTGCCCGACCCCCAGACCAGGCTGTCGGCCAGCGGTTCCGAGGCCAGGTAGACGTACCCCCGCTCGCCGGCCAGCGACGAGATCGCGAGGCCCACGTTCGACAGGATCGTGCCAGTCAGCATGACGGCGCCCTCGCGGGTCATCAGCTCCTCGGCGATGCGCACGGCCTCGCCCGGCTCGCCCTGGTCGTCGCGAAAGATGAACTCCAGCGGCCGACCCAGCACGCCGCCCGCGGCGTTCACCTCTTCGATCGCCAGTTCCATGCCCTTGCGATAGGGCTCGGCGAAGGCAGCGAGGCGGGTGAAGTGGTTGATCTCGCCCACCACGATGGGCCCCTCGTCGGCACCCGCAGGCGCGGCCAGCGCCCAGGGCCCTGCCAGGGCGGCGGCGGTCAGGATGGAGGCCCAGCGTCGCGTGATCCTCTGTCGCGTGATCTTCATGTCGGCTTCCCTTGCTGGTTGCGGCGGGGGGGGGAGGGCTCGGCGGCGGCCGCGAGCACGGCCGGGCGCCGCCTCAGTCGTGCATCACGTACGCGGGGCGCTCGGCCTCGCCCAGATCCTCGGTCGCCTCGGCGGCCAGCAGATCGCGGATGCGCTTGCGATAGACGTTGGGCGCCTTGTCGATGGCGATGCGGATGGGTTTGCGCTTTTGCGGACGCTGCTCTTCGGCGTGGATCGCCTCCAGCACCGCCTTGTCCTCGTCAAAGGCCACGCGGAACATCGCATCCATGCCGGCCGAGGCGTCCTCGTCGCCCAGCGCGGTGTTCCGCAGATGCACCCAGTGGTCGATGGTGTGGTGCTCGTTCACCGGCGTCACGAAGTGCAGCGCAAAGATCCGGACGCCGCGGCCGCGGTCCTCCTCGGCGCACTCGGCCGCCGTGTCGATGCTGCCGAAGTCGATCACCGCGGTCGAGGGCAGGTGCAGATCGTAGTAATGCCAGCGGTCGACGTTGCCCGAGAAGCCGCCGAACTTCTGGAAAAACCCGATGGGCGCCGCGTCGCGGATCCAGCGCCACGCGCGGATCACCTCGCCCGCGGTCGAGACATGCACCGGCACGTTCTCGGACGCCGCATTGCCCAGCGTGGTGGGGTGGACAAAACTGACGTGTGCGGGATCGACCAGGTTTTCGGCAACGTTCAGGTAGTGCGCGGCGATGTGCAGTGCGTCGCCGTGGTGGGCGTGCCAGCCGGGGTCCGAAAACTGGGGCAGGTCGAAGATCGCGCCGCGGTCGGCCCGGGCGGGATCGCCCATCCAGACCCAGACGATGCCGTGCCGCTCCTCGACCGCGAAGGCATCGACATAGGCGCTGGCCGGCAGGTTGGCCTGGCCGGGCACACGCACGCAGCGGCCCTCGCCGTCGAACGTCATGCCGTGATAGCCGCATTGGATGGTGTCGCCGATGCGCTTGCCCATCGACAGCGGCAGCAGCCGGTGCGGGCAGCGATCCTCCAGCGCGCGGATCGTCCCGTCCGAGGTGCGGAACATCACCAGCCGCTGCCCCGTGATCTCCAGCGGCGTGAGCTCGGTGCCGAAGTCCTTGGACCAACCGGCCACATACCATGCATTGCGGACAAAGCTCACGGTGCCGCCCTCCCTCGATTTCGGTCAGCGCACGCCCTGATTGAGGCAAGAGCACCGCGGCGCTGTCAACGTTTTCGTTAGTACACTAAGGTTTTTGCGGCGGCCGGCGCGGCGTGGCGCTGGGCGCGGGCGCGGGGACGGCCTTGCGTGGCACGCACGCTGCGGGGCCGGCGCCGGAAGGCGGACACGCGGGGCCTTGCGGTACCGGGGCCAGATGGTGCCGGATCGCGGCTCGAAACAACGACAACGGCCGGGGGCCGGGAGGGACGCAATGGCCGACAAGCTGGTGATCCGGAACATCGGGATGATCTTGACCGGCAAGATCGAGGCCCCGATCGCCGAGGGCGACTGCGTCATCGCCGTCGACGGCCGCATCGCCGCCTGGGGCGCCGAGCGCGACCTGGACACCGAGGGTGCGACCACCACCGTCGACGCCCACGGCGTGACCCTGGCCCCCGGGCTGATCGACAGCCACGTCCATCCGGTGGTCGGCGACTATACCCCCCGCCAGCAGCAATTGCACTGGATCGACAGCACCTTGAACGGCGGCGTTACCACGCTGATTTCGGCTGGCGAGGTGCACATGCCCGGCCGGCCCAAAGACATCGTGGGTCTGAAGGCGATGGCGATCGCCGCGCAGCGTTGGTACGAAAACTTCCGCCCCTCGGGCGTCAAGGTCCACGCCGGCGCCCCCGTGATCGAGCACGGGATGGAGGAGCAGGACTTCAAGGATCTGGCCGATGCCGGCGTCAAACTGCTGGGCGAGGTCGGGCTCGGCAGCGTCAAGGACGGCACCACGGCCAACCGGATGGTCGACTGGGCCCGCAAGTACGGGATCCAGAGCACGATCCACACCGGCGGGCCGTCGATCCCCGGCTCGGGCCTGATCGACGCCGACATGGTGCTGGAGACCGGGACCGACGTGGTGGGCCACATCAACGGCGGCCATTCGGCCCTGCCCGACGACCAGATCACCTGCCTCTGCGAGCGCTGCACCGCGGCGCTGGAGATCGTGCACAACGGCAACGAGCGGGCGGCGGTGCTGACGCTGAACACGGCGCGCGAGCTCGGCAAGCTGGTCCAGATCATCCTGGGCACCGACGGGCCGGCAGGCTCGGGCGTCCAACCGCTCGGCATCCTGCGCATGGTCGCGATGCTGTCGGCCTTCGGCAACGTGCCGGCCGAGGTGGCGTTCTGCTTTGCCACCGGCAACACCGCGCGGCGCCGGAGCCTGGACGTGGGGCTGATCGAGGCGGGGTACGCCGCGGACTTTGTGCTGATGGATCAGGCCCAGCACGCGCCCGGGCGCGATCTTCTGGAAAGCGTGCGCCAGGGCAACCTGCCGGGCGTCGGCATGACGGTGATCGACGGCAAGATCACCAGCATGCGCAGCCGCAACACACCCCCCGCCACGCGCCTGCCCGAGGTGGTGTGAGCCGATGACAGCCCCCCTGGACGGGCTGCGGGTGATCGAGCTTGCCCGCATCCTGGCCGGCCCCTGGATCGGCCAGACGCTGGCCGACCTCGGCGCCCAGGTCACCAAGATCGAGAGCCCCGAGGGCGACGACACCCGCGCCTGGGGCCCGCCCTTCATCGACCGGGGCGACGACCGCTCGGCCGCTTACTTCCACGCCGCCAACCGGGGCAAGACCAGCATCGCGCTGGATTTCCGCGACGCCGAGGACCGCGCGCGGCTGGTCGAGATGGTGGCGGGCGCCGACGTGCTGATCGAGAATTTCAAGGTCGGCGGGCTCGCCAAGTACGGGCTCGACTACGCCGCGCTCTCGGCCGTCAACCCGGGGCTGGTCTACGCCTCGGTCACCGGGTTCGGGCAGACGGGGCCCTATGCGCACCGGGCAGGCTACGATTTCCTGATCCAGGGGATGAGCGGGATCATGGACCTGACGGGCGAACCCGACGGGCCGCCGCAGAAGATCGGCGTCGCCTTCGCGGACATCTTCTCGGGGCTTTATGGCGTGATCGCGATCCAGGCGGCGCTGGCGGAACGGGCGCGCTCGGGCCTCGGCCAGCACATCGACATCTCGCTGTTCGACTGCATGACCGCAGTGCTGGCGAACCAGGCGATGAATTACCTGGCCACCGGCACCAGCCCGCGGCGGCTGGGCAACGCGCACCCCAGCATCGTGCCCTACCAGGTGTTCGCGGTGGCCGACGGGCACGTGATCGTCGCCTGCGGCAACGACCGCCAGTTCCGCGCCTTCTGCGCGGTCCTGGGGCTTGCG
>JBCCMW010000071.1:0-13286 GCA_039026175.1 Pseudomonadota bacterium | reverse complement strand
CGCGCGCCGATCGGCCGGGGCGGCTGCCCCAGGCGCGGCAAGGCGCTCCGCGCCAGCCTTTCCGACAGGCGCGACCAGCGGGGCGCGATGTCGCCATCCAGCCCGGCGGCGCGCAGGTCGGCCAGGTCCCAGCCCGATGCGCGGCGCAGCACCGAGCGCCAAGCCGCCATCGCGCCCGGATCGGTAAAGAAATGCCAGTGCGACACCGTCTCGGTCAGTCGCGTCAGCGCGATACCGTGGCGGGCGCAATAGGCGGCGGTCGACGCCCGATCCAGCTGCAGGTCTACCCAGCGCGCGTGCCCGCCGGCCGGTGCCAAACCGGCGTGGCCCAGCGTCCGCCCGGCCCAGCGCGGGGCGGGCCCGTCGGTCGCCGGCTCGCCAGGCGGCGGCGCCAGCAGCCCGAACAGCGCGTCGAACGGGTCGTTGGCGCGCGACAGCACGTGCAGGACATCGCCGCTGCCGCCGGCCGCGTCCTGTGCCGCCAGGGCCGCATGGGCAATGCCCACATGCTCGGCCGCGCCCAGCAACACGGCGGGGCCGAGGTGCAGACCGGGCGCGGCCGCAATCGCCGCCAGCACCACGCGCGCGCCCAGGCTGTGCGCCAGAAAGCCGGGGGCGAGGTCCGGCCGCCGCGCCGCGATGTGGTCCAGCACGTCGGCCAGCACCCGCCCTGCGACGGCGGCGGCCTCGTGCACCTCGGCAAAGTCCAAACGCCGCCGCGCGATCAGGGTTGCCAGGGCCGGGCGGCGCGCGTCCCACCCAAAGCCGAGGCAGAGCGCGTCGCTCGCCGTCGCGGAGAAGCCGAGCGAAGCGGGCCAGGCAGCCTGTCGCGGCCACACGCCCTGTGGTGCGGTCGGCGGATCCAGCCGATAGAGCTTGTCCTGCGGGCAGAACGGCCGCCGACCGCGCCGTGCCGTCCACGTAAAGCGGTAACCGTGCACCAGCAGCACGACGAGGGCGCCCTGCGGCAGCGGCGCCAGGGCCGCGTCCAGCGCGGTGCGCCAGTCGCGCTCGGCCGGGCTTCCGGGCCCGCCGGGCGGGGTCGGGCGGCGCCGCCCGGCGGCAGCGCGGCCGCCAGTGCAGCGGTCGGCGACGATGACGCTGCCGTCACGGGCGGCGTTCAGCCGGATGATTGCCATGCTCGCCTGCGGTTGCGGTGGATCTCGCCACTCTTTCGCGCGCGTTTACATCCGGGTGCCGACACTGTCGTGGCGCTTCGGTTACGCTTGTGTGACCCGTGCCGCCGGTCCTGTCGCCGCCAAACCCGAGCCGAGGCTTGACGCCGCGCCGGCGACCCCGTAGCGCCAAAGCGTGGTGAGTTGTCAGACCGGCTTGCGGACCACGATAAACACCCCGCTAAAGAGGTCGGCGGCTCCGTGGCGCCCCGTCGTCACTGGCCCGCCCGCCCTGGATACCGGTCGCCCATGCGCGCGCCCCGACGCCGATGGTCGCCGGGGGGCCAGAGACCGGAGCGATGACGTGGACACGCCTCGCAAGCCCGCCCCGCTGACCGCCCCCTTGCCCGCCCAATTGCCTGCAACCGCGCGCCCGCGCACCCGGCTGGTGCACGCCGGCAGCCGCCGCAGCCAGTACGGCGAGACGTCGGAGGCGATGTTCCTGACCCAGGGCTTCGTCTACCCTGACGCCGAGGCCGCCGAGGCCCGGTTCAAGGGCGAGCGGGCCGAGGGCGAGGAGGGCTTCATCTACGCCCGCTACGGCAACCCCACCGTTGCGATGTTCGAAGACCGATTGGCGGCGCTGGAGGGGGCCGAGGCCGGGTTTGCCTTCGCCTCGGGCATGGCGGCGGTGCACGCGGCGCTGATGTGCCAGCTCCGCGCCGGGGACCATGTGATCGCCGCGCGGGCGCTGTTCGGCTCGTGTCTCTATATCATCGAGACGCTGTGCCCCCGCTTTGGGATCGACGTCACGCTGGTCGACGGCACCGACCTCGATGCCTGGCGCGCGGCCGTGCGGCCCGAGACGCGGGTGCTGTTCCTGGAGACCCCGTCGAACCCGACGCTGGAGATCATCGACCTGGCCGCCGTGGCCGAGGTCGCGCGCGGCGCCGGCGCGCGGCTGGTGGTGGACAACGTGTTCGCCACGCCGATGTACCAGCGCCCGCTCGCCTTCGGCGCCGATGTGGTGGTGTACTCGGCCACCAAGCATGTCGACGGGCAGGGGCGGTGCCTGGCGGGGATCGTGCTGGGCTCGGAGGCCTTCATCCGCAAGGAGGTCGAGCCCTACGCCAAGCACACGGGTCCCGCGCTCTCGCCCTTCAACGCCTGGGTGATGGTCAAATCGCTCGAGACCCTGGCGCTGAGGGCCGATGCCCAGACCGACGGGGCCGAGACGGTGGCCGCGCACCTGGACGCCCGGGCCGCGGCGGGCGGGCCGCTCGGCCGTGTGCTCTATCCGGGGCTGCCCAGCCACCCGCAGCACAACCTGGCCGCCCGGCAGATGGAGCGGCCGGGCACCGTGCTGGCATTCGAGGTTGCGGGCGGCCAGCCGGGCGCGTTCCGGTTCCTGAACGCGCTGGGGCTGGTGCGGATCTCGAACAACCTGGGCGACGCCAAGAGCCTGATCACCCACCCCACCACCACCACGCACCAGCGACTGTCCGAGGCGCAGCGCAGCGCGCTGGGGATCACCCCCGGCATGGTGCGCCTGTCGGTGGGGCTGGAGGATCCTGCGGACCTGACCGAGGACCTGGACCAGGCGCTGGCCGCCGTCTGACCTGCGCAGAATGGCGCGCGGCACAGCCGCGCGTTGAGTCGCCCCCGCGAATGTGTCCCATTGCGGGCAAGCGCGATCCGCGCCCGGCGCCAGAAAGGATCCGAAACCAACGCCGCGGCAGGGTGCCGCAGCGCAGCCGCCAGCCCGGCCGACGGCGCGCGCTCGGCGCGCATCGCGCCCGCAGACCGTGGCAGTCGGAGACCGTTTAGGCGTGTCGCTTTGGGCCTTTGCGGATCAGCGCTTACGTTGGACGACCGGAGGGCTGGGCCAGTTGGATGCCTGCCCCAGAGGACACGCTCATGAACAAGATCGCTACCGCTGCCCAGTTGGCCGCCGCCCGGCCCGTCGACCGCCCCAGCGAAGAGGAGGCGATGGAAGCCGTGCGCACGCTGCTGCGCTGGGCCGGCGACGATCCCGGCCGCGAGGGGCTGCTCGACACCCCCGGCCGCGTGGTGCGGGCCTATGGCGACTGGTTCCGCGGCTACGAGGAAGACCCGGTCGAGATGCTGTCGCGCACCTTCGAGGAGGTCGAGGGCTACGACGAGATGGTCGTGCTGCGCGACATCCGGGTCGAGAGCTATTGCGAGCACCATCTCGCCCCGATCATCGGCCGCGCGCACGTCGCCTATCTGCCGACCGACCGGGTGGTGGGCATCTCCAAACTGGCGCGGCTGGTCGATGCCTATGCCAAGCGGCTGCAGGTGCAGGAGAAGATGACCGCACAGATCGCCGGCACCCTGTCCGAGGTGCTGCGCCCGCGCGGCGTGGGCGTGGTGGTCGAGGCCGAGCACCACTGCATGTCGACCCGCGGGGTGCACAAGCACGGCGTGTCGATGGTCACCTCGACGATGCTGGGCGCCTTCCGCGCGGACGAACGGACGCGGCGCGAGTTCCTGGACATCATCGGCAACCCCACCAACCGGATGGGCTGAACCGGGCGATGACCACGGTGCCGATCGTCTGCGATGCGGTGTCCATCGTGGTCCTGCGACAGACGGCCGAGGGCTGGCAGACGCTGCTGCTGCTGCGCGCCCATCCGCCGCTGAGCTGGAGCCAGCCGGGAGGGCGCATCGAGCCGGGCGAGAGCGCGGCCGCCGCCGCCCGGCGCGAGATGGTCGAGGAGACGGGGATCCAGCCCACCGCCCTGTACCACGTCGACTACAATGAGATGTTCTACGAGCCGGAGCGCGAGCGGATCAGCCTGCTCCCCGTCTTCGTCGCGATCGTCGCGGCGAATGCGGTCGCGACCCTCAGCAACGAGCACCACGACCAGCGCTGGCTGAGCCTGGACGCGGCACGGGCGCTGGTCGCCTTCACGGGCCAACGCGCGATGCTCGACCATATCGAGCGCGAGTTCATCCAGCGCCCGATCCCCGAGGCGCAGCGCCTGGACTGACGCTGCGCGGCCGGTGCCGCCGGCGGCCGATGCTGCCCGATCGCCGCTGGGAAACGGCGCGCCCGGCAGGGCACACCGCCGGCGGCGGCTCAGGCCGTGAGCGCGGCGACCGCGGCCTCGGCGTCGCCGACCGCGTCGTCGCGGCTCATCAGCCGATCGGCCGAGATGATCGTGACGTCCGTGATCCCCACAAAACCCAGCACGTGGCGCATCCAGGGTGCCGCGAAATCGGCCGGGCTGTCCGTCGGCACGCCACCCGAGGCCGAAACGACGATCGCGCGCTTGCCCTCGAGCAGCCCCACGGGCCCGTGCTCGGTATAGCGGAAGGTCTCGCCCGCACGGGCGATCAGGTCGAACCAGGCCTTAAAAGCCGCAGGCACAAAGAAATTGTACATCGGCGCGCCGATCACCAGCGTGTCAGCGGCCTCGAGCTCGGCGACCAGCGTCTCGGACAGCGCCAGCGCGGCCCGCTGCTCGGGCGTGCGGTCGGTCGGCGGCGTAAAGGTGGCTGCGATCCAGGTCTCGTCGACGAACGGCAGCGGCTCGGCCAGGTCGCGCACGGTGACCGTCGTCTCGGGGCCTCTGAGGCGGGCGATGGCCGCATCCGTCAGCGCGCGGGTGACGGAACCCTGCCGACGCATCGACGCGTCGATCCGCAGAATATGGCTGGGCGTTTTGGCCATGATGCTCCTCCGATCCGGGGCGTGGCGGCGGACCGTCCCGGGGTCCGTCCTGTCCCGAAAAGAGGTGCGTCTTGCATCGCTGGTTAACAGCGCCATTGTCCCACAAACAGTTTTGCTAATGCGAGCATAATCATGGATCGCTTCGAGGATATGCGCTGTTTCGTGCAGGTGGTCGACCACGGCAGCGTCACGCGCGCGGCCGAGACGCTGGCGATTGCGCCCTCGGCGGTCTCTCGGCGGATCAAGGAGTTGGAGGGTCGGCTGGGCGTGCAGCTTCTGGCCCGCACGACCCGGCGCATGAAGCTGACCGAGGCGGGACAGACCTTCTACGACCGTTCGATCCGGATCCTGGCCGATGTCGGGGACGCCGAGGGCGAGGTCTCGCACCGATCCCGCGCCTTGACGGGGCCGTTGCGCGTGGCCGCGCCGCTGGACTTTGGGGCAACGCACCTGGCGCCGATCCTGAACGGCTTCTCGGCCCAGCACCCGGAACTGATGCTGGATGTCGAGCTGTCGGATCGGCTGGCCGATCTGGTGGGCGAGGGCTTCGACCTGGCCGTCAGGATCGGCGCCCTGCGCGACAGCTCGCTGATCGCCACCAAGCTGGGCGAGGTGCGCATCGGCGTCGTCGCCTCGCCCGCGCTGGTGGCCAAGCGCGGCGCGCCGATCGTGCCCGAGGATCTGGCCGAATGGCCGGCGCTGGTCTACAGCGGGTCCGAGCGGGGCGACATTTGGCGCTTCAACCGCCCCGATCAAAGCGAGGGCAGCGTGCAGATGGCCGTGCGGATGCGCGCCAACAACGGCCGCGTGCTGGCCGATGCGGCGGCCGAGGGGCTGGGCGTGGCCATGCAGCCCGATTTTATCACCGAGGCGATGCTGGCCGACGGCCGCCTGGTGCCGCTGCTGACCGACCACGACTGGGCCATGCTCAAGATCTATGCTGTGTACCCGCAGACGCGGCACCTGTCGCTCAAGGCTCGGGCGCTGATCGACCATCTGCGTGGCGCCCTGTCGAACGGCGCGCTGTAGGCGCGCGGGCGGGCCCGGCCTGGCGGGCGGGGGTCAGGTCGCGGTCGAACTGGCGCCCTGTTCCTCGGACGCGGCGGCAGTGGCCTCGGCCAGCTCCTGCGCCGTGTCGGGCAGGTGCGGCGGGCGGGTGCGTTCCAGCCGCGACACGGCGAGGGCCAGGCGCGGTGCGGCATAGGCCACCACGTCGTCGAGCCGTGCCAGACCGCTGGCGGCACCGGCCACCGTGCCCCGGGTGAACATCGCCGTCTGCTCGAACGTCCGGCCGATCAGCGCGTAGAAGCCATCGCGGTCCTCGGCGATATCGCGCGCGTGCACCCAGCGCCCGGCCCAGCGACCGGTGCGCCGGTCGTTCTCCTTCAGCCGCACCACGCCCATGCGGCGGCGCAGCGCCACCGTCTCGGCCGTCACCATCGCGGGCGAGCGGCTCCATCCGGTGCCGAGGTGCAAGAGCTTGGCGGCGCCCGTCTCCATCAGCCGCCCCACCGGGCCGTCCAGCCCCAGTGCCAGGTCGCGCGGATGGTGGGCGCAGACGGGGTGCGCGGCCGGCCCGAAGGCTGCGAGCGAGTAGATCGGGTGGCTCGACCTCTCGACCCCCGGCCAGCAGCGGAAGGTTTCGGCAAGCGGGCCCGCGATGTCGGCCGTCGAGACCAGCGGGTTGAAGCCCAGCACCTGGCTCTCGGCCTTGGCCACGTCCTCGGGCGTCACGCCGCGGCCGACGGCGGGCAGCAGCGCGTCCGACGAGAAGGCCGCCATCGCCACCGTGCCGCGGGGGCCGACCGCGTCGATAAGCCCCTCGATCACGGCGCGCAGGCCGCCGATCACCGGCGACAGCTCGTCCGCGTCCGCGTGCACCAGCAGCGCATCGCCGCGGTGCACGCCCAGGTCTGTCAGCGCGTCGCGCACGTCGTCACGGCCCATGGGTCGCGGGGTGGCGGTCATGCGGTTGCCTCTGCCATCGTCGGTTCCGTCGTTGTGGCGGGTTGCGGAGGACGGAACAGCGTCTTGATTAACAGGCCGCGCGGCCCTCGGCTATTGATCCCGGTTTGCATCACAAGTGTCGATGTGCAGGACGTTACAGCCATTTGCCGCCGCCCCTCGACGGGGCGGCTGCGGCGTGGTGATCGGGCCCCTGCCGATCCGACGGCGACCGCCGTGCCGGGCGGCGCCTGTCCGCTCGGGATCTGCCGGTCGATGCGCCGGCAGGGGCGTCACGCGCCATCTTCTCCGCCCCCGGCCGCGTCGGCCGGCATGGCCTCGCCGGCATCCTCGGGCGCGGGGCCGGAGCCTGCCGCGCTGTCGGTCGCCGTTGTGGGCGCGACGCTAGCAGCCAGGGGGGTGGCGCCGCCATCGGTCCCGTCCTGGCGCTCGACTGTCTCGAACCAGTCCAGGATCAGTTCGATCTGTGTCGCCGTGGTGCGGGCGTACTGGTCGTGCAGCACCAGGGCCAGGCTGGCGCCCGGCGCACAGTCGGCAAACTCGACCGCATCCCAGGTTGCGGGCAGGCCGCTCTGCAACGGGGCAGGCGCCGCACAGCCGAAGCTCTTGGCCGCCAGCGACAGGTGCGCCTGCACGTCGATCCGGGTCGCGCGCCCTTCGGCCTCGGCCGCCTCGTTCAGCGGCCAGCCATCCCGCACCGGGGCGTGCAAGTGCAGGACAGGCACGGGCGCCGCACAGCGCTCGGGCAGCGCGCCGTGATAGCCGCCGTTGCGTGGCGCATAGGCGGCCGCGGTCCAGGGTGCCTCGCACGCGATCTCCCAGGCCAGCGACGCCCCGTGGCCGAAGCCGGTGAGCACGGCGCTCCCGGCATCCAGGCCGAAGCGCTGGGCCGCGTCGGACAACGCGTGGGCGATGAAGCTGATGTCGTCGCGACCGCCGAGCGCCGTGCCCGCCAGCCGCCAGCCCGGCACCACCAGATCGTCGGTCAGCGCCTGGTCGATGCCCTGGGGCACCAGCACCGCGTAACCGCGCGCAGTGGCCGTGCGCAGGATTGGCTCGGCCGCGATGGCAGCCGCGTCGCCGCCGGCATTGTGCACCAGCACCAGCACAGGTGCCGCAACGGCGGTGCCCGCCTCGGTGTCGATATCGACGTCGGTGTCGGGCAGCAGCAGATGGTAGGTACCCTCGGGCAGCGGACAGGCGAGCGCCGCCTCGCCCTCGCACGCCACGACCGCGGCGGCGGTCGCGGCTGCCTCGGCGGCTTCGGGTGCCCCTGTTGCCCCAGTCGCCCCAGTCGCCCCCGCCGTGTCGTCGGCCGCGTCTTGGCCCCGCGCGGCGCCGGCGACCATGACGGCCAGCACGGCGGCAGCGGTCGCGGCACAGGCGGCGGCGACGCGACGTGCCCGCAAACCGGCCGAGCGGCTAGCTGCCACGGCGACCGCCTCGCCCTGCCTCGCCGAACGCGTCATGCCCCGCTCCGGCCCGTATCCAGGCTCGCGCTCGTCGGAAAAACCCATCGGCCGTCCCCTCTCGTTCGCCGCCCCTTGCGGCAGAGTGGGGACCGGGCCGCGGAAGGGTCAGCCTCCCACGCCGCGCCGACGCACGAACGATCCGGGTGCCGGCTCCAGCCGGCCGAGGGTGGCCCCCGGCTCGCGCGCCGCGATCTGCTTGCCGCTGCGCTTGGCGAGCCAGGCGTCCCAGTCAGGCCACCAGGATCCTTCTGTCTCCGTCGTCCCCTGGCGCCATTCGGCCAGGGTGGTCCCCTTCAACCCCTGTTTCGTCCAGTACTGGTACTTGCCGGCTACCGGCGGGTTCACCACCCCGGCGATGTGCCCGCTGCCGGCCAGCACGAACCGGTGCGATCGCCCGCCGAGACTTCTTACGCCGCGATAAGCGCTTTCTGCGGGCGCAATGTGGTCCTCGACTGTGGCGACATGATAGCAGGGCAGGCGCACCTGCGACGGGTCCAGTGTCACGCCATCCACCGTCATCCGGCCCTTGGCGAAGGCGTTGTTCACGTAGAACGTCTCCAGGTATTCGATGTGCACGCCGCCCGGCATCGCGGTGCTGTCCGAATTCCAGTAAAGCAGGTCAAATGGAAAGTTATCGCGTCCCAGAAGATAGTTGTTGACCACGAACGACCAGATCAAATCGGTCGAACGTAGGCAATTGAATGCGTTGAACATGTTCTCGGACGACAGGACCCCATGCTCTTCGACAATCGGGCGCAGATTGGCGATGGTCGTTGGGTCGACAAAGGCCTGCAGCTCGCCCGCATCGGTAAAGTCAATCTGTGTCGTGAAGAAGGTCGCCGAAGCCAGGCGGTCGTCGCCCTTAGCCGCCATGTAGGCCAGGGTCGAGCCTAGCATGGTGCCGCCGATGCAGTATCCCACGATATTGGTCTGGTCGGCGCCGGTTTCTTCAAGCGTCTTGTCGATCGCCGTCAGCACGCCCTTCTGCATATAGCTCGACCAGCTCTCGGTCTTCTGGTCGGCCGTCGGATTGATCCACGAGACGAGGAACACCGTGTAGCCCTGGCCCACCAGCCAGCGGACCATCGACTTTTTCTCGTTCAGGTCGAGGATGTAGAACTTGTTGATCCAGGGCGGCACGATCAGCAGCGGCCGGGTGTACACCTGCTCGGTCGAGGGGCTGTACTGGATGAGCTGCATCACCTCGTTTTCGAACACCACATGGCCGGGCGAGGTCGCGAGGTTGCCGCCGACCTGGAAGCTCTCCATGTCGGTCTGGCGGATGCGCAGCACGCCGCCGCCCTGCTCGATGTCGCGCACCAGGTGCTCGAGCCCCCGGACCAGATTCTCGCCCTTCTGCTCGATGGTCGCTTCCATCACGTCGGGGTTCAGGCCCGGATAGTTGGACGGGGCGTGCGCCTCGATGAAGTTGCGCACGATCAGGTCCAGCTTCTTGCGGTCGTGCGCCGTCAGATCGTCGGCGGTGCGCACCCGCTCCAACAGCCAGTCGGCGGTCAGCAGATAGGACTGCTTTAGATAGTCCAGGAAAGGGTTCGTCTCCCACGCCTCGTTCTTGAAGCGTTTGTCGCCCCGCTTGGGCGCCACTGCGGGGCCGAGGTCGGCGCCCGTCATGGCCTTCTGCCACAGGCGCAGCGCGATATCGGCCTGGCCTGACCAGAAGGCCATGGCGGCGGCGGCGGCCTTGGCCGGGTGCTCCATGTAACTGTACGCGAAGCGCGCCATCGCCGGGGCGGCGTTCAGCGGGTCCGGTTTCAGCGTGGTGATGTCGTCGATCGCGCGGTCCAGCGACTGCATCCACACCCGCTGCGACCGGCTGGTCAGCGTCTGCAGCCGGTCGGCCAACCCGGCCTCGGCTGCTGTGCCGGCGGTCTCGGGGTTCTTGGACGTGGATTGGTCCTTGGCCATGGCGTTCTCCTCCTTCGCCGGTGGCGGGGCGTGCCCGGCGCTGCCAGGGTGCCCGCCGATGCGTTGCCGGCTGGCCGTCGAGCGGGTGGGCAGCTAGGGTGGCGGTGCGCCCGATATCGAGTACTGGGGTTACCATGCCACGTCGACGTGTCGCCACCTGCCTGGACCATGGTTGCGCCTGTCTGCTGCCCGCACGGCGCGCCCGGAGACCGCGGTTGCAGGCTCGGTCGGTGGGCCGGGCGGGCGCGCTGGCGGCGGTGCTGGCGCTGGCCGGATGCGGCACGGCCGATCTCTTCACCCGCTACGACCTGCCCGAGGGGCCGGGGGTTGCGGACGCGCCCTATCCCCGCCTGGTGGATGTGCCCGAGGCGCCGCCGCCCGGCAGATTCGACCGCGCAGCCCCCGACCCCGCCGCCGGCATTGCCGTGCAGGTCGATCTGTCACAGGCCGCGGCCGACCAGAACGCCCGCGCCGCCGCGCTGAACGCCCCGGTGCTGAGCGACGCCGAGCGCCGCCGCCTCGGCCGCTGATGTCAGGGCGCGTGAGCGCCGGGACGTCCCAGGGTCCCGTCGCCGCACGACAGGGCCGGCCGTCGCCGGGGCGGCACCCGCGCGCGCAAAGCGCCAGCGGCCGGCCAAGTGCTGGGTGCCCTTGCAGCACAGCGAAAGCCGCGCCCGGGTGCGTGTCGAGACCGGTGAACCCGGGGGCGATTGGGGGCGGATCGCGCGGCAGCTGGCGATCTCCGCCGTCAGCGCCCGGCCGGGACCCGCGCCCGGGACCCGCGCTGCGCGGATTGCGATGGTCGACAACGCCTGTCGGGCTGAGCGGCCGAGAGCGTGCGCGCCTCTCCCCTGCGGTGCGGGTACGGGGCGAGAGAGCAGCGGCGCGTCGGTGCGCGGCAAGCAGCCATCTCCCAGCCTAGGCGCCGGAAGTCTGGTGCAGTCACCGGGAGCTTAACGTTTCGGCAACAACATCCTGCTGACGTTTGCCGGTGGAGGGGACATGCCGCGGGCCTCGGCCCGAACGGCTGCCGCCGTCCAGGCGTTGGCAGAGTGGCCAGGGCCGCGGCGGAGCGATAAGATGCAGCGCCGAGAACCCTGTGCCGCCAGTAACCCAGAGCAGCCCTCGCCCAGAGCCCGCTCGTAGCCTGAAGCGCCCCGAAGCCCAGAGCCGCCCGCAACCCTCTGCCGACCGTGAGCCGATGCCGGAAGAATTCTATCGCATCAAGCGTCTGCCCCCGTACGTCTTTGCCGAGGTCAACCGGCTGAAGGCGGCCTATCGCGCCGAGGGGCGGGACATCATCGACTTCGGCATGGGCAATCCGGACCAGGACACGCCCGCGCACATCGTCGACAAGCTGGTCGAGACCGTGCGCCGCCCCCGGACGCACCGCTATTCGGCTTCGCGCGGGGTGGCGGGGCTGCGCCGGGCCCAGGCACGCTATTACCGGCGACGCTTCGGCGTGACCCTGGACCCCGAGACCGAGGTGATCGCGACCCTCGGCTCGAAAGAAGGGCTCGCCAACCTGGCGATGGCGATTACGGCGCCCGGCGACGTGATCCTGAGCCCGAACCCCAGCTACCCGATCCACCCCTACGGCTTTATCATCGCGGGCGGGGCGCTGCGCCACATCCCGGCGCTGGTCGAGGGGCGGTTCGATCCCGATACCTATCTCGAAGCGGTGGAGCGTGCGATCCGCCACAGCGTGCCCGCGCCCGTGGCGATGATCGTGAACTTCCCGTCCAACCCGACGGCGCAGGTCTGCGACCGCGCCTTCTATCGCCGCCTGGTCGCCATCGCGCGGCGGCACGGGATCTGGGTGCTGTCGGACCTGGCCTACGCCGAGGTGTATTTCGACGGCGATCCCCCGCCCTCGATCCTCGAGGTCGAGGGCGCGCGGGACTGCGCGGTCGAGTTCACGTCGCTGTCCAAGACCTATTCGATGCCGGGTTGGCGTATGGGGTTTGCCGTGGGCAACCCGCGCCTGATCGCGGCGCTGGCGCGGATCAAGAGCTATCTCGACTATGGCGCGTTCACGCCGGTGCAGGTGGCGGCCGCGCACGCGCTGGACGGGCCGCAGGACTGTATCGACGACGTGCGCGCGCTTTATCGCGGCCGGCGCGATGTGCTGGTCGAGGCGTTCGGCCGGGCCGGGTGGGCGGTCCCGCCGCCGCCTGCCACGATGTTCGCCTGGGCCCCGCTGCCCGAGCCGTTTCGCGCGCTCGGCTCGATGGCGTTTTCCAAGATCCTGCTGGCCGAGGCCGGGGTGGCGGTCAGCCCCGGCGTGGGCTTTGGCGAGCATGGCGAGGGCTACGTGCGTCTCGGCCTGGTCGAGAACGAACAGCGCATCCGCCAGGCGGCGCGCGGGGTGAAGGCGCTGCTGGCCGACCCCGCGGCCGCCATCGCCCGCCACGACGGTCACCGGGAAGCCGCCGAGTGAGCGTAGCGGCCGAAGGCCCCGGACCCCGTCGCGCCGAAGGCGCGCCTCCGGCGCCGCGGGGTCCGGGCGCTTCGCGCGCGGTGGACGGTGGCTGACAGCTCGGATGGCCCCTGGGATGGCCCCTGGGATATGGCGGCGGCAGAGGCCGAAACGCGCGCCTCGGTCGCCGCACTCCTGGCCGAGAGCGGGCTGGCCGTCGGCACGCCCGTGACCCTGGACCTGCGCTTTGCGCCCGGGCCCGCCGCCGACCGCGCTGGTTTCGTCGCGGCGATGCGGGCGGCCGGCTACCGCGGCCATGCCTACAGCGACGGCGCGCGCGAGGAGTTGGAGGCGTCGGTCCCTGCTGTCGCCCTGGACGCCGATACGATCTGGGCCGAGGAAGCGCGCGCCGCGGCCATCGCGCTGGCCCACGGCTACGAGCCGGTGGGCTGGGGTTTCGAGGCGCCTGACTAGCGGCTGCAACGGGCGCCCCGCCCTCGCCGAGCCCTTCATCTTCCCGCCCCGCCCATCCCGCCTCGCCCCATCCCGCCGCGCCCCGTTCCGCCTTGCCCCGTTCCGCCTTGCCCCGTTCCGCCTTGCCCCACCCCGCCCAGCCCAGCACCGACACGGACCGGGGCGCCCCGCCGGGGAGAAACATAGCGGCCCCGGATGCCCCAGGTCCCCAGGCGCGG
>JBCCMW010000070.1:0-13344 GCA_039026175.1 Pseudomonadota bacterium | reverse complement strand
GATCATCGTCATGGATAGCGGCGGTTTGGTGAGCGTGATGACCCGCACCGGCCGGGGCGGCGGGATCGGCGGTGCCGATCTGGTCGATGCGCTGGTGGGCTGGGACATGCTGGGGCCGCTGTCGGTATGCCTGGCGCTGCTGGGTGCGGCCACGGCGGTGCTGCGCATGTGGCGCTCGCGCCAGGCCCAGGCGGCGGCCGCGGCCGCACCGATGACGGTGATGGAGTAACCACGGCGCGGCGCGGCGAAGGCGCCGAACCGCCCCACCGCCACGCCCGACAGTCGCACCCAACAGTCGCACGCGACAGTCGCGCGTGCCTGGGCTGTCAGAAAGTGCGCCACTTTCCGAACAATAGGCGAACAAATCCTTTCCCGGACACGCGTTGATCGCTAGACTTCGCGCGATGAACCGATCCTGGCCCCACGACATGGACGACTTCGAAGCCTGGGAGACCGGCTCGGCCGCAGGAGCGCCCAGCCATGCGGCCAGTCATGCGCCCAACGATGCGCGGGGGGATCGTCCTGGCGCACAGCCTGGGGGCCAAGCCGGGGAGCAGGGTCTCAGCCTGTCGCAGCGCGCCGCCCAAGCCATGCGACCCGCCGCGCCCGCCGCCACGACGACCGCCTATCTGGACGCGCTGAACCCGCCGCAGCGCGCCGCGGTCGAGGCGACCGAGGGGCCGGTGCTGGTGCTCGCCGGCGCGGGCACGGGCAAGACCCGGGCACTGACCGCGCGGCTTGCGCACCTGATCCACACCCGCCGCGCCTGGCCCAGCCAGATCCTGGCCGTCACCTTCACCAACAAGGCCGCGCGCGAGATGCGCAGCCGCACCCACGCGCTGCTGGGCGAGGAGATGGAGGGGATGCCGTGGCTCGGCACCTTCCACTCGATCAACGTCAAGATCCTGCGCAAGCACGCCGAACTGGTGGGGCTCAAGAGCACCTTCACCATCCTGGACACCGACGATCAGATCCGCCTGATCAAGCAGCTACTGGTGGCCGAACAGGTGGACGACAAGCGCTGGCCGCCGCGTCTGTTGGCCTCGATGCTGGACCGCTGGAAGAACCGCGCGCTGACGCCCGACAAGGTGCCCGCCGACGAGCGCAGCTTCGCCGGCAACCGCGGGGCCGAGTTCTACGAGAGGTATCAGGAACGGCTGCGCGTGCTGAACGCCGTCGACTTCGGCGACCTGCTGCTGCACGCGGTTACGCTGTTTCGCACCCACGCGGACGTGCTGGCCGAGTATCAGCGCCGCTTCCGATACATCCTGGTCGACGAGTACCAGGACACCAACGTCGCGCAGTACCTGTGGCTGCGGCTGCTGGCGGCGGAGCATCGCAACATCTGCTGCGTGGGCGACGACGATCAGTCGATCTATGGCTGGCGCGGCGCCGAGGTGGGCAACATCCTGCGCTTCGAGAAAGACTTCCCCGGCGCCCAGGTGATCCGGCTCGAGCAGAACTACCGCTCGACCCGGCACATACTGTCCGCCGCGTCGGGCCTGATCGCCGCCAACGCCGACCGGCTGGGCAAGACGCTGTGGACCGCGGCCGACGGCGGCGACAAGGTCCGCCTGATCGGCCACTGGGACGGGGACGAGGAAGCGCGCTGGGTCGGCGAGGAGATCGAGGCGCTGATCCGCGGCACCCGCGGCCACGACGCGGTCTCGGCCGACGACATCGCCATCCTGGTCCGCGCGTCGTTCCAGATGCGCGCGTTCGAGGACCGGTTCCTGGCCATCGGCCTGCCCTACCGGGTGATCGGCGGCCCGCGCTTCTACGAGCGGCTCGAGATCCGGGACGCCATGGCCTATTTCCGCGTCGCCGTCAGTCCCGACGACGGGCTGGCGTTCGAGCGGATCGTGAACACGCCAAAGCGCGGCGTGGGCGAGAAGGCGCAGCAGGCCCTGCAGCGCCTGGCCCGGACCGAGGACGTGACGCTGTACGAGGCCGCCCGCATCGCCGGGCGCGGCGGGGTCGAGGGGATCTCGACCCGCGCGGCGCGCGAGCTCAAGACCCTGACCGACCAGATCGAGATCTGGCACGGCTTCACCCGCGGCGCGGTCTCCACCGGCAGCGGCGTGGCGCGCCTGGACCACGTGCGCCTGGCCGAGAAGATCCTGGACGAGAGCGGCTACACCGCGATGTGGCAGGCCGACAAATCCACCGACGCGCCGGGGCGGCTGGAGAACCTCAAGGAACTCGTCGCCTCGCTCGAGGAGTTCGAGAACCTGCAGGGTTTCCTGGAGCACGTGTCGCTGGTCATGGACAACAGCAGCGAGGACGCGGCACCCAAGGTTTCGATCATGACCCTGCACGCGGCCAAGGGGCTGGAGTTCCCGGCCGTGTTCCTGCCGGGGTGGGAGGACGGGCTGTTCCCCTCGCAGCGCGCGATGGACGAAAGCGGGGTCAAGGGGCTCGAGGAGGAACGCCGCCTCGCCTATGTCGGCGTCACCCGGGCCGAGCGGCACCTGACGATCTCGTTCGTCGCCAACCGCCAGATGTACGGGCGTTGGCAATCCTGCCTGCCCTCGCGCTTTATCGACGAACTGCCCGAGATCGACGTCGAGGTGCTGACCCCGCCCGGCCTCTACGGCCACCAGCAGGGCGCGGGGGCGGGCCTGCACGCGGGGCCCCTGTCCGGCTCGGCGCTCGAGACCAAGGCGATCGAGGCCAACGCCTACAACTCGCCCGGCTGGCGCCGCCTGGCCCAGCGCCGCGGCGAGCACCAGCTCAGCCAACCGCGCGAGGTCCGCACCCTGACCGTCGACGCCCGGGCCGAAAGCCGGTTCGAGATCGGCACCCGCGTGGTGCACCAGAAGTTCGGCTACGGCACCGTGTCCCACGTCGAAGGCGACAAGCTGACCATCGCGTTCGCCAAGGCCGGCACCAAGAAAATCGTCGCCCGCTTCGTGACCGAGGCCCCCACCACGCCCGACACCGACGACGTCCCCTTCTGATCGCGGCGCCGTGCGTTTCGACGTTTTGACAATGGGCGAATTTGTCACGTATCGTAACGTCACCTCCAGTCATTGTTTTTGGAGGTCGTTATGTCCTTTTTCTCCCTGCCTTCGCCACGCAGCCGCTCCCGCGCGATCACCCGCCTGCTGGGTGCGGCTACCCTCGCGATCCCGCTGACGGCCTGCTCGCTCAGCGTGCCGATCCAGGAACATGCCATCTCGTACAACAAGGCCGTCGGCGTCGCCGAGGACCGCATGTTCCTGCTCAACGTTGTTCGCGCCAGCCAACGCTACCCGATGCACTTCACTCGCATCTTGAAGGTGACGGGCGCTCTCGAGACATCTGCCAGCGTCAGTTTGCAACCACCTTTCGGAATTGACGCTGCCGAAGTCTTTGGCGCGACGTTCGGCGCAAACATCAAGAGCACCCCGACGTTTGAGATCGATATTTTGGACGATCAGGAATTTACTCGCGGCATTCTGACACCAATAAACTCTGAGCTTTTTCAGATATTACTTGAGCAAGGCTAGAATTTTTCTGTCGTCTCACATCTTTTCGTGGAGAGTCTCACAGTCGAATACCAGCGGCCGGGAGATAGTGATTGGAATACGACCTGCAGACTATTTAGTGATCCAGTCAAGAGAGTTGAAAGAAGATTCAACGACGATGATTTTGCAAAATTCGATGCATTTATTTCGGTACTCGAACTACTGCTCGCCCGGGGGGATGCACGTTTTCTGAATGACGTTGGCGAACCGACGGCTCTCACACCGGCTCTCCCGGTGAGCACAGTAAAGTCTCTCACCGAGGTGACTGATCTCCTGAAACAGCAAATTCGTATAGTCGGTCCAGACGGCAAGTTAGACCAAAAGCCAGAGTCGGGTGTGCAGTCAGTTCGACTTGTCCGAGCATCGCGAGAGAGTCGCTTTGAAGCTGATCTGCCAAAGAGTCTGCAGTTGTTCATTGGGCTATTAGATGCCCAGGCCGACGGTGCAGGTATCGAGGAGTTATGTGCCCCACAAGTGAGCATCCGAGCCGCTCAAGCGATCCTAGATCCAGGGAATTTGGATCTATCTTGTGACGCTATCGGACGGCTTGTGAGGGGCGAGCGCCTGGCGTTTTCAAAAGAAGAAATCGAAAGCTTAAGGCAAGCACTCCAGGATCCGCCCTCAAGTCCAATAAATCCTGACAGTAATCCGATCTGCCAAGAGGCCCTTACGCGACTTTTTTCATTTCAAACGCAGACTAAGAATAATAGTGATGATGGTGATGCCCTGAAACTACGGGTGACACTGACACTGCGATCGGTTCAAGGCGCCCTATACTATCTTGGCGAGTTGGCCCGGGCACAGCTCACGCCCAACCCCAATCTTCGAGTGACCCGCCAAGCATGCGGGATCGATGGCGGTTTGCGCCTACCAGCGGACGATATTTCGGAGGATGCCGATACACCGTGCCTGTCGCGTGATACGGCACGGGCTGCGGGGTTCAATCGCCGCCTGTTCGTCCTGCGCGAAGGGTTAGCTCCCAGCGCGCTTTCAGTGGACTTTCGGGGTGTTACCTATAATGTACCACCTGGCGCCGAAGCTGGACGGAGCTTGCAGTTACTTGCTCTTATCAAGCAGATATTCGCACTCAATCTCAAATCAACAGAAGAGCCAACCACGCAAGTCGTGCGCTTTCTCGACTAACTTGCTTGGGCGCGCACCGCCCCACAAGCTCGGATGACGGTTTTTCGGCCTGTTATCTCGGTCGTGGGGCGGCTGACGGCGCTGTTGGGGTTGGCGATGCTGGCGCCGGCGGCGTTCGATCTGTGGGCGGAAAACGGGAACGGGCCGCCGTTTCTGTTGACTGCCGGCATCGTTTGGCTGCTGGGCACCTGTCTCTCGCTCGTCACCCGGGCGGGACCCGGCGAGCGGCCGGGGCTGGACCGGCGCCAGGCCTTCCTGCTGACAGTGCTGGTGTGGGCGGTGCTGCCGGTGTTCGGCGCCTTGCCCTTTACCATCGGCCATCCGAACGCGGCCTATGTGAACGCGTACTTCGAGGCGATGTCGGGCCTCACCACCACCGGCGCCACGGTGATGACGGGCCTGAACACCGCCCCCGACGGTATGCTGCTGTGGCGCGGCATGCTGCAGTGGTTCGGCGGCGTCGGCATCGTCGTCTTTGCCATCGTGTTCCTGCCGGCGCTGCGCATCGGCGGCATGCAGTTCTTCCGCTCCGAGAGCTTCACGGTCGACGATGACATCACGCTGCGCGCAACCGAGATCGCGGGGTCGCTGGGTTGGCTCTACATCGGGCTGACGGTGGCTTGCGTCGCGGCCTATGCGGGTGCCGGGCTGTCGCCGTTCGATGCGCTGGTGCACGCGATGACGACCGTGTCGACCGGCGGGCTCGGCAATTACGACACCGGCTTTTTCGACATGCCGCCGGCCAGCCACTGGGTCGCCATCGTCTTTATGTGGCTGGCCGCGCTGCCCTTTATGCGGCTCGTGCAGTTGACCCGCGGGGACGCTGCGCCGCTGTTGCGCGACCCGCAGATCCGCACCTTTACGCTGATCGTGCTGGGCGCCGGGACGGTCATCGCGCTGTCGCTGGTGCTGGATGCCAGCTACGACGCCGTCGATGCCGCGCGCCACGCGCTGTTCAACGTGACCTCGGTGATGACGGGCACGGGCTATGCGACCGACGGCTACGATCTCTGGGGCGGGCTCGCCGTGGGCATCCTGTTCATCCTGGCCCTGATCGGGGGGTGTACCGGCTCGACCTCGTGCTCGGCCAAGGTGTTCCGCTACGAGGTGCTGATCGCCGCGCTGGCGCTGCAGATCCGGCGCATCTATCGGCCCAGCACGGTGTACCTGCTGCGCTATGACGGCCGGCCCGTCGAGGCCGAGGTCGTGACCTCGATCATGGGCTTCTTCTTCGTGTTCTTCACAGCACTCGCGGTGTGGTCGATCCTGTTGTCGCTGTTGGGGCTGGAGTTCATCACGGCGATCTCGGCGGCGCTGGCGGCGCTCACCAACCTCGGCCCCGGTTTCGGCCCCGAGATCGGGCCGCGGGGCAACTACCAAGGGCTGCCGGATACGGCCAAGTGGCTGTTGTCGCTGGGCATGCTGCTGGGACGGCTCGAGTTTCTGAGCGCCCTTGCCGTGCTCAGCCCGGTGTTCTGGCGTCGCTGAGCGCGCACTACTCGCAGCGCACGCGCACGGTGTAGGGCGCCGCCCGCGCGGCCGGCGCAGCGTCGTCCGCTGGCGCACCGGGCAGGGCGATGCCGTGCTCGAGCCTGCCGTCCAACAGGAAGCTGCGGATCGCCTCGGCGTCGATGGCATAGTTGACCCCGGCCGCAGCGCTGCCGCTAGCATCGGCCAGCTTGCGCGGATCGGGCGCGGCCAAGCCCACCACCCGGCCTGCAGCGTCCAGCAGCGGCGCGCCGGCATAGCCCTCGGGCACGGCCCGCTCCAGCGCGCGCTGGCCCCGCTCGCCCTCGCGCGCGCCCATCTCGGTGTCCACCGCGCGCGGGGCGTCGTCCGTGCCGCCGGGCGCGAAACCGGCCAGCGCCACCGTCTCGCCGCCCGCGCCGCTGTCCAGCGCCAGCGGCGCCACCGGGGCGCCGCGCCGGGCGCCGTCGGGCAGCAGCAGCGCGATCTCCATCGTATCGTCCAGCATGAACATGCGCGCCGGTGTCTCGCCCACATAGATGGCGGCACACTCGCGGGCCAGCGAGCCGTGGGTCAGCACGTGCCCGTCGGGGGTGACGCGGAACCCCGTGCCCACCAGCGGGCGGGCGGGACCGGAGCCCCCGGGCATCGAGGACGCGGCCCCGCCCGTGCCGTCGTCGGGTGCAGGACGCTCGGGCACCGTGCGGCCCGCGGGATCGGCAGACCCGTCGCCCGGCACGACGATGCGCGCGCGCGGGCCACCCTGCCAAGTGACCACCGGCCCGCCCTTGGACCGCTCCACCAGCGCGCGCACCACCCCATCGTCCGGCAGCGCGGGGGCGGTGGGGATCGACAGCCAGATGCTGGTTGCGATCGCGCCCAGCTGGCGACGCATCGCCGGTCCTGCCGCAACTTCGGTCACCGCCCACGCGTCGGCCTTGCGGTCGGCGCGGACGTAGATCTCGCGGTCGCCTGCCTGGCGTACCGTCAGCACCAGCCAGTCCGCGGTATCGCGGTCGTACATCACCTCGCGCGCGGTGCTGCGCAGGCTGCCGACATAAGCGTTCAGCATCGACTCGCGCATCAGGCTCGACTGCACCGTCAGATCGCCCGACGGATGCTCCCACAGCGCCTGGGTGCGGCTGGGCGAGGTGTCGCGCATCGCCCGCGCCGGCACGATGGCCGAATGCCCGTCGTTCGCCAGGGTGCGCCGCTCCCATCCCTCGTCGCGAACCCAGCGCTCGTAGCGGTCGACCAGCCGGGCGATATGGCGCTGCTGGGCCGCGCCGTCGCCCAGCGCGCCCACGAAGGCCGCCATCGCGCGCGCGCTGCCGGCGCCCCAGTCGCCGTCGACACGGCCGGTATAGTGGCCTGCGACGGCGAGCGCCTGCTGCAGATAGGCCCGCTCGGTCGGCGTTAGCGGGCAGTGATCGAACGGGTCGTCCAGCGCGATGGTCCCACCCGGCGCGGCCGCGCACGCGGTGTCGTCGGCCGTGGCGGGCGCAGGCGCAGCGACAGGCGCCAGCAGCGCGAGCATGGCGAGACACAGCAGATGGCGTCGGACCGGCAGCATTCGTCTTCCCTCGGGCAGCCCCCTCCGAGATTGTCGATGATGCCATTGCCGTCAACGGCCAACGCCGATCGGCGGCGTCGCGACAGCGCTCGCCGGTCAGATCGGCACGGATACCGAGGTGCTGGTACGCCCTACGGGACTCGAACCCGTGTTTCCGCCGTGAAAGGGCGGCGTCCTAGACCGCTAGACGAAGGGCGCGGTCCCCGCCGCAAGGCGGGCGCCTGGTACACCCTACGGGACTCGAACCCGTGTTTCCGCCGTGAGAGGGCGGCGTCCTAGACCGCTAGACGAAGGGTGCGCCGGAGCGAGGCGTTGGGATACCCAATCGCCCCCGCCCCCGCAAGGGCCAGTTCCGCACCCGCTCGGGCATGCCGCCCGGCCCCATTCAGGCCGGTGCGACGTCGTCCAGGCGCAGCTTTGCGCGCCGGCGGCCGCCCCAGTCGTCGATCTCCAGCCGCCCGGCCACGTGCAGCGGCGCGCGCGCGGCCGCCTTGGCCTCGATCACCCGGGCAAGCCCGTTCTCGGCCGCCTGGAACGCGATGGCAGCCAGCCGATGGCGCCCCGGCCCCGCCGCCAAGCGCATCGAACAATGGCCGCGGTCGGTGACGCGCACGCCCTCGGGCACCAGGGCGGGCATGGCAACGCGGGGCGGCGGGCTGCCCTGACCGTAGGGACCCGCAGCCTCGAGCACGGTGACCAGCTCGGGCGTCGCGGCCTCGGCCGCCAGGACGGCGTCCACGGCCAGCGTCTCGGCAGCCCCCGGGGCGGCGCCCGCCGCGGCCAGCCGGTCGGCCAGCGCGGCCATGGCGGGGGCCACCTGGCCCGGTGTCAGCGACAGGCCGGCGGCCATGAGATGGCCGCCGCCCCGGGCGATCAGCCCCTCGCGCGCGATTGCCGCGATGGCCGAGCCAAGGTCGACGCCGGGCACCGAGCGGGCCGAGCCGCGCCCCTCGCCGCCGTTCAGCGCGATCACGACGGCGGGGCAGTCGAAGCGCTCGCGCAGGCGCCCGGCGACGATACCGACCACGCCGGGGTGCCAGCCCTCGCCCGCCGCCCAGGCCAGCGCCGCGGGCCCGCCGGCGGCCAGCCGCGCCTCGGCCTGGGCGACGGCGTGATCCAGCACCGCGCCTTCGATCCGGCGGCGGGCCTGGTTGGCCGCCTCGACCTGGGCTGCCAGGGCCGCGGCCTCGTCGGGTCCCCGCGCCATCAAGAGCCGCACCGACAGGCCCGCCTCGTCGACCCGCCCGCCGGCGTTCAGGCGCGGCCCCAGCACGAAGCCCAGGTCCGAGGAACGCGGCGGCGCGCGCAGTCCCGCGGTATCGGCAAGTGCTGCAAGCCCGGGGCGGCCGCGCCGCGCCATCACCGCCAGCCCCTGGCGCACGAACGCGCGGTTCAGCCCGGTCAGCGGTGCCACGTCCGCCACCGTCGCCACCGCGACCAGGTCCAGGCTGCTGCGCAGGTCGGGCACCGCGATCCCCTGCTCGCGCAGCAGCCGATTGGCCGCCACCAGCACCAGGAACGCGACGCCGGCGGCGCACAGCGCCTCCTGCCCCGCCGCGCAGTCGACGCGATTGGGGTTCACCAGGGCCGCAACCTCGGGCAGCGCGTCGCCCGGCAAGTGATGATCGATCACCACCACATCGGCCCCTGCGGCACGGGCGGCGGCCAGCGGCTCGGGCGCCGCGGTGCCGCAGTCGACGCACACCACCAGATCGTGCGCCGCGCCCAGCCGCTGCATCGCGGGCGCGTTGGGTCCGTACCCCTCGGTCACCCGGTCGGGAATGTGGACGGTCGCGCCGACGCCGAAATGGGCCAGCCACTCGGCGATCAGCGCGGCCGACGCAGCGCCGTCCACATCGTAGTCGCCGAAGATCGCGACCCGCTGGCGCGACGCCGCCGCGCGCGCCAGCCGCCCGGCAGCCGCATCCATGTCGGCCAGCGACGCGGGATCGGGCATCAGGTCGCGCAGCGTGGGGGCGAGGTACCCCGCGGCCTCGGCCGGCTCGACGCCGCGCGCGGCCAGCACCTGAGCCACCACCTCGGGCAGCTCGGTCTCGGCCACGATGGCCGCCCCCAGCCGCTCGACCGTCGGATCGGGTCCCGTCCAGCGACGGCCGGTGGCGGAGCGCGCGACATTCAAAAGAGCGGGTCGTTCGAGCATACAGCATGTGTGCCAGAGCCCAGGCACACACGCAAGATATTGAGATGAGGCCTAGCTGTAGTCAGCAGCCCACCGCGCATCGGCACGGCCGATATTATCGGTCAGGTTGCGCAGAAAGCGCTCGCGCGTGCGGCCGCTGAAATTGAGGTACAGCTTGCCGTCGACGATGTACCAAGTCGTGGGGTCGGTCTCGGCCAGGATCCCGCGGACCATCGCAAAGGCGCACCAGCCGTCGTACTGCGGCGCAAAGGCCGTGGGATCGGCGGCGAAGCGCGCGCGATTGGCGGCCGAGGCGAACAGCCAGTTGGCGGCGCGCCATCGCATGCTGTGCTGGGCCGAGCCTTCGACCGCCGCGCCCTCGGTGAAGAAGGCGACCGTGTCGGCGCCGCGGATTGCCGCGCCAAACTCGCTGAAGATGCCGGGCGCTGCGCGGGCCACGCCCGTCGCCGCGGCCAAACCCGCGCCTGCCACCAGGGCGCAAAACGCCCGTCTCTCGATCTGATGTTTCATGTCCACCCCTATGCTCCCGACACTCTCGCTCAGCCTGCCGGGTGGGACGAGCATAGCGGGCCTGACCGGCGCGCCCGATCAAGCCGGTTCACGCCGCCGGAAGCGGGCGTGAGACACTCAGAAGTTGCGTGTGCGGTAATTCATGCGGCGCACGCTACCTGTGCGCGAGCGCATCAGGATGGTCTCGGTCTCCAGATAGTGGCCGTCGCGCCGTGCGCCCTGGACGATCGAGCCGTTGGTCACGCCGGTGGCAGCGAACAGCACGTCCTGGCTCACCATCTCGTCGCGGCTGTAGATCCGGTCCAGGTCCTCGATCCCGGCCTTGTAGGCGCGCTTCTTCTCGTCGTCGTTGCGAAACACGAGGCGGCCCTCGATGTGCCCGCCCATGCACTTGAGCGCGGCGGCGGCCAGTACGCCTTCGGGCGCGCCGCCGAGCCCCATGTACATATCGATGCCGGTGCGCGGCTCGGCACAGTGGATCACGCCCGCCACGTCGCCGTCGGTGATCAGCCGCACGCCGGCGCCGGTACCACGCACGGCGGCGATAAGGTCCTTGTGGCGCGGCCGCTCCAGGATGCAGACGTTCACGTCGCTCGGCGCCATGCCGGCGGCCTCGGCATAGGCGTGCACCCGCTCTTGCGGCGTCATCTCCAGGCTGACGGCATCGGCCGGGACGACGGGGCCGACGGCGAGCTTGTCCATATAGACGTCGGGCGCGTGCAGCATCGACCCGCGCGGGCCGAGCGCGATCACCGTCAGCGCGTTCGGCATCGCCTTGGCCGTGAGCGTGGTGCCCTCCAGCGGGTCCAGCGCGATGTCGACCTCGGGGCCGCGGCCGCTGCCCACCTCCTCGCCGATGAACAGCATGGGGGCCTCGTCGCGCTCGCCCTCGCCGATCACCACGGTACCCTGGATATCGAGCTTGTTGAGTTCCGAGCGCATCGCCTCGACGGCGGCGGCATCGGCGGCTTTCTCGTCGCCCCGGCCGATCAGCTTGGCCGAGGCGATGGCCGCCGCCTCGGACACGCGGGCCAGACCGAGCGACAGCATGCGGTCCTCGAAGCTGGTCGGATCGATGGTGCTCGACATGGCGGCCTTCCCTCTGCCGTGCGGCGACTGCCGCTTCCCAGGCGACGGCTTAAGGGGCGCGCCAGGGGCAAGGCAACAGCGCGGATGGGATGCCCGGACCGCGCGATCGCGCCCCGCGCGGCCTGGGGCGGCGGCGTTGCGCGGGTGGGTGCGCCGCGGCGCTCAGACCGCCTCCAGCCGCATCGCCACCGGGCTGGCCTGGCAGATCCCGGCCGCGTCGATGCGGGCGATGGCGGCCTCCATCGCGGCGCTTGGCGTGTCGTGGGTGATCAGCACCACCGGCACCGCACCGCCGCGGCCGTCGTACTGGTGCATGCGCTGGATCGAGACGCCGACCTCGCCCAGGGCGCTGGCGACCTGGGCCAGCATGCCCGGCGCGTCGGCCAGCATGACGCGCAGGTAATAGGGCGCGTGCGCGGCGCCGTGGGCCAGCCGCGTGGCGCTGATCAGCCCCGCCGCGGGTCGGCCGAACAGCGGGCGCGCCGCCCCGCGCGCCGCTGCCACGATATCGGACAGGATGGCCGAGGCGGTCGGCCCCTCGCCCGCGCCGGGGCCCATCAGGGTGACCTGCCCGATGGCCTCGCCCTCGATCACCACTGCGTTGGTCACGCCCTGCAGCGCGCCCACGGTGCTGTCGGCGGCCACCATCACCGGGCGGACGCGCTGCTCCAGCCCCTGCTCCGTCATCTGGGCAAGGCCCAGCAGACGCACCGCCAGCCCCATGTCGCGCGCGGTGGCGATGTCCTCGGCACTGACCCGCTCGATGCCTTCGACCGACACCCCGTCGACATCGACCCGGGTGCCAAAGGCGAGGGCCGCCAGGATCGCCAGTTTTTGTGCCGCGTCCATGCCGCCGACGTCGAAGGTCGGGTCGGCCTCGGCGTAGCCCAGCTTCTGCGCCTCGTCCAACACCGTGTCATAGGCGGCGCCGCGGGCGGCCATCTCGCTCAGGATAAAGTTGCAGGTGCCGTTCAGCACACCGAAGACGCGGGTGATGCGGTTGGCGGCGAGCCCTTCGCCGAGCCCCCGCAGCGCCGGGATACCGCCGGCGACGGCCGCCTCGCCGGCCAGCGCGACACCCGCGGCCTCGGCCGCCTCGGCCAGCGCCTGGCCGTGTCGTGCGAGCAGCGCCTTGTTCGCGGTCACGACGTGTTTGCCCGTGGCGATGGCCCGCTCGACCAATGCCTTGGCGGGGCCGTCCTCGCCGCCGATCACCTCGACCACCGCGTCCAGGTCGTCCCTGGCCGCCAGCGCGACGGGGTCGTCCTCCCAGGCAAAGCGGGCGATGTCGACCCCACGATCGCGCGAGCGCGAGCGGGCCGACACGGCGATCACGGCGACGGGGCGGCCGGCCTTGGCGGCGATGGCGTCGCCCTGGGCGTCGATCAGCCGGACGATGCCGGTGCCCACGGTGCCGAGCCCGGCGATCCCAAGGCGGAAGGGGGTTGCGGTCATCGGCGGTCTCCTGCTTGCCCGTCTGCCTGCCCGTCTTCTTGCCCGTCGGCGCGTCCGGGTTTCGGGCCCTCTGGGTCGCGGGTGCTCCGGGTCGGGGCCCACTGGGTCAGATCACCCTGGGTCGCGGGCCCTCTGGGTAAGGTCGCTCTGGGTCGCGGGCTCTCCGGGTCGGGGCACTGTGGGTCGGGGCCCTCTGGGTCGCGGGTGCTCTATCGCGCCCGACCGCCGCCGTCCAACCCGCGCCTGCGGACCTGCGGCATCCCGGGCCGCGAAGGATCTCCACGGCGCGGCGCCCCCGTCCGAGTCGGTGCTGGCCTGGGCTTGGCTGGGAGGGACTTGGAGGGGCAAGGCAGAACGGGGTGAGGCAAGGCAAGGCAAGGCGGGGCGGGAAGATGAAGGGCTCTGCGAGGGCGGGGCGCCCGTTGCAGCCGCTAGTC